>NZ_JBHYXD010000010.1:48378-55033 GCF_042751995.1 Streptomyces sp. NPDC059371
GGCCAGCGGGGAACCCCCCACCCCCCCACCCGGGCGACCAGAACTTGCAGGAGCCCGGCCCGCGGGGGTGGGCCCCTTCCTCTCAGCTATGCCGAGTGCTGCACTCAGGCAGCGACAACCTCGATGCTGACCTTCGCGGCAACCTCGGGGTGCAGACGCACGGACGTCTCGTGGGCGCCCAGGGTCTTGATGGGCGAGCCCAGCTCGATGCGGCGCTTGTCGACCTCGGGGCCACCGGAAGCCTTGATCGCCGAAGCGACGTCGGCCGGGGTGACGGAACCGAAGAGACGACCGGCGTCGCCGGAGCGGACGGCCAGACGGACCTTGACGTTCTCGAGGCGGGCCTTGATCTCGTTGGCCTGCTCGATGGTCGCGATCTCGTGGATCTTGCGAGCACGACGGATCTGCTCGACGTCCTTCTCGCCACCCTTGGTCCAGCGGATCGCGAAGTTCCGCGGGATCAGGTAGTTGCGAGCGTAGCCGTCCTTGACGTCGACGACTTCGCCGGCGGCACCGAGGCCGGAGACCTCGTGGGTAAGGATGATCTTCATGTGTCGGTCACCCTTCCTTTATCGCGCGGTGGACGTGTAGGGCAGCAGCGCCATCTCACGGCTGTTCTTCACAGCCGTGGCGACGTCACGCTGGTGCTGCGTGCAGTTGCCGGTCACGCGGCGGGCACGGATCTTGCCGCGGTCGGAAATGAACTTCCGCAGCATATTCGTGTCCTTGTAGTCCACGTACGTGACCTTGTCCTTGCAGAACGCGCAGACCTTCTTCTTCGGCTTGCGCACAGGCGGCTTCGCCATGGTGTATCTCCTGTGTGATCAAGAAGTGGGAGTACGGCCCACCCTCGGCCCTGAGGCCTAGAAGGGGGGCTCGTCCGAGTAGCCGCCGCCGGAACCGCCGGAGCCGCCGGAGCTTCCGCCCCAGCCGCCGCCACCGCCGCCGCCCTGGTTGCCACCGGCGGGAGCGCCGGTCGCCCAGGGGTCGTCGGCCGGAGCGCCGCCGCCCTGCGGAGCACCGCCGGAGCTTCCGCCCCAGCCGCTGCCCTGCTGGCCGCCGCCCTGCTGGCCGCCACCGCCGCCGCCGTAACCACCCTGACCGCCGCGACCCGTGGTCTTGGTGACCTTGGCCGTGGCGTTCTTCAGGCTGGCGCCGACTTCCTCTACGTCCAGTTCGTAGACCGTGCGCTTGACGCCCTGGTTGTCCTCGTAGGACCGCTGCTTCAGGCGGCCCTGCACGATGACGCGCATGCCGCGCTGGAGCGACTCGGCGACGTTCTCCGCCGCCTGACGCCAGACCGAGCAGGTCAGGAACAGGCTCTCGCCGTCCTTCCACTCATTGGTCTGACGGTCGAAGGTGCGGGGAGTGGACGCGACACGGAACTTCGCGACCGCCGCACCGGAAGGGGTGAAGCGCAGCTCGGGGTCGTCGACAAGATTGCCGACGACCGTGATGACGGTCTCGCCTGCCATGGGGGAACCTCTCGGCGGGTTTGCTGCTGGCTGCTGGTGCTACTCGATGCCCGAGTTCAGCTGAGCTGGAGAGCTCAGTGGGTCTCGGGGCGGAGGACCTTGGTCCGGAGGACCGACTCGTTCAGGTTCATCTGGCGGTCGAGCTCCTTGACGACCGCAGGCTCGGCCTGCAGGTCGATGACCGAGTAGATGCCCTCGGGCTTCTTCTTGATCTCGTACGAGAGACGACGACGGCCCCAGGTGTCGACCTTTTCGACCTTTCCGGCGCCCTCACGGACGACGGAGAGGAAGTTCTCGATCAGGGGGGCGACAGCGCGCTCCTCCAGATCGGGGTCGAGGATGACCATCACTTCGTAGTGACGCATGTGGAACCCACCTCCTTTGGACTCAGCGGCCACGGTCGTTCCGTGGCAGGAGGGTTGTGATGCGTACGCAACGGTATCGGCCGCCACTGACAATCGGGCCGCCGATCGGTGAACCGAGCGGTGATCCCTGTCGTGACCTGGCCTTGAGCCTGGGCAGACACCGGTGCAGAGGGTACAGACTACCTGCACACACGCTTCCGGTTGAAATCCGGCCGGGTTGGCGGTCAATCTGTACACATCGGGTGTGTATGGCGCTACGATGCGCCGCCTTCCGCAGGAGGTGCCCTATGGCACAGGTAATGCGTCCCAGCACGACCGGCTCACTCTTCGCCACGGACGGCAAGCCGCATCCGCTCCAGGACACCCTGCTCGTGGTGACCCTGGTGTGCGGAGTCCTGGCGTTCGTCACGTCGATGTTCCACAGCCTCCATCTGCTCAGCTCGTGGGCCGGCCTGGTCGGGATCCTCACCGGCGCCTACGGCCAGTTCATCTCCGAGACGACCCGGGAACGCTTCGGACTGATCGTCGGACTCGGTCTCTCGGGCGTCGGCTTCTACCTCGGCCTGGCCCACGGCGGCCTCTTCGGCGGTGTGATCTGAGTCGAACGTCCGTTTTCCCCTGACCTCGGGGGGCTTCGCACGGCACCCCCGGGGCCCAGGTTCCATACGGCCATTCGGGGCGCTCGCAGGGCGCAGTAGGCTTCGGCGCGAGAGCCGGAGCCCTTGTACCCATGGGGACACACCAGCCCGAGGAGCGCCCCGAATGAGCCTGACCCTGAGGACCATCAGCCGAGAGCAGCATCTGGCATACATCCAGAGCCTGCCCGCGGCCAGCCACATGCAGGTCCCCGCATGGGCGGACGTGAAGGCCGAGTGGCGCTCAGAGAGCCTCGGATGGTTCGACGACAAGACCGGCCAGATGGTCGGCGCGGGCCTGGTGCTGTACCGCCAGCTTCCCAAGATCAAGCGCTACCTCGCCTATCTGCCCGAGGGCCCGGTCATCAACTGGTTCACGCCGAACCTCGACGACTGGCTGCAGCCGATGCTCGCGCACCTCAAGCAGCAGGGCGCCTTCTCCGTGAAGATGGGCCCGCCGGTGATCATCCGGCGCTGGGAGGCCACGTCCATCAAGGGCGGCATCCAGAACCCGGACGTGAAGCGCCTGCGCGACATCGAGGCCGACTTCATCGAACCGCGCGCCTTCGAGGTCGCCGACAAGCTGCGCCGCATGGGCTGGCAGCAGGGTGAGGACGGCGGTGCCGGCTTCGGCGACGTCCAGCCCCGCTACGTCTTCCAGGTGCCGCTGGCCAATCGTTCCCTCGAAGAGGTCCACAGGAACTTCAACCAGCTCTGGCGCCGCAACATCAAGAAGGCCGAGAAGGCGGGCGTCGAGGTCGTCCAGGGCGGCTACCAGGACCTGGAGGAGTGGCAGCGGCTCTACGAGATCACCGCGACCCGCGACCACTTCCGCCCGCGCCCGCTCTCGTACTTCCAGCGCATGTGGACGGCCCTCAACACCGAGGACCCGAACCGTATGCGGCTGTACTTCGCGCGTCACGACGGCGTGAACCTGTCCGCCGCGACGATGCTCGTCGTGGGTGGCCACGTCTGGTACTCCTACGGCGCCTCGGACAACATCGGCCGTGAGGTCCGCCCCTCGAACGCGATGCAGTGGCGCATGCTGCGCGACGCGTACGCGCTGGGTGCCACGGTCTACGACCTGCGCGGCATCTCCGACTCGCTGGACGAGACCGACCACCTCTTCGGTCTGATCCAGTTCAAGGTGGGCACGGGCGGCGAGGCGGCCGAGTACCTCGGCGAGTGGGACTTCCCGCTCAACAAGCTGCTCCACAAGGCTCTCGACATGTACATGTCCCGCCGCTGAGCCGTCCGGAAGCCGCCTCCCGGGCCGCGGATCCGCCCCGAATCTCATCCCGGGCCGCCCAACCGGCCCGGGACAGCCACATCGGCCCGGCGAATCAGCGACAATTCCTTTTCATACCTCTGATACACCGCAGCCACGAGAAAGGTTCCGGGACCGGCCATGGCGCTCACGCTCTACGTCGACACCGCGCGCTGGCGGGCACACCACAAGCAGGTGTCCGAGCAGTTCCCGGGGCTCGTCCCCGTCTGCAAGGGCAACGGCTACGGCTTCGGCCACGAACGGCTCGCGGACGAGGCCACCCGCCTGGGCTCGGACATCCTCGCCGTCGGCACCACGTACGAGGCCGCCCGGATCAAGGACTGGTTCGGCGGCGATCTGCTGGTCCTGACGCCGTTCAGGCGCGGCGAGGAGCCCGTTCCGCTGCCCGATCGCGTCATCCGCTCCGTGTCGTCCATCGACGGCGTGTACGGCCTCGTGGGCGCCCGTGTCGTCATCGAGGTGATGTCCTCGATGAAGCGGCACGGCGTGAGCGAGGACGATCTGCCGCATCTGCACTCCGCCATCGAGAACGTCCGGCTGGAGGGCTTCGCGATCCACCTGCCGCTGGACCGCACCGACGGCTCGGACGCCGTCGAGGAGGTCATCGGCTGGATGGACCGCCTCCGCGCGGCCCGACTGCCCCTGCACACGATGTTCGTCAGCCACCTCAAGGCCGAGGAACTCGCACGGCTCCAGCGGCAGTTCCCGCAGACCCATTTCCGCGCCCGCATCGGAACGCGGCTGTGGCTGGGGGACCACGAGGCCACGGAGTACCGCGGAGCCGTCCTGGACGTCACGCGCGTCTCCAAGGGCGACCGCTTCGGCTACCGGCAGCAGAAGGCCGCCTCGGACGGCTGGCTCGTGGTCGTGGCGGGCGGTACGTCGCACGGCGTGGGCCTGGAGGCCCCCAAGGCCCTGCACGGCGTCATGCCGCGCGCCAAGGGCGTCGCGCGCGCCGGCCTCGCGACGGTCAACCGGAACCTTTCTCCGTTCGTCTGGGCGGGCAAGCAGCGCTGGTTCGCCGAGCCGCCGCACATGCAGGTCTCGATCCTCTTCGTGCCGCACGACGCCACGGAGCCGAAGGTCGGCGACGAGCTGGTGGCCCATCTGCGGCACACCACCACGCAGTTCGACCGCGTCGTCGAGCGCTGACCCCGGATCCGGCGCACTCCGGACCGACGAAAGGCCGTACACGGACACCGTGTACGGCCTTTCGCGTGACCCTTCCGCGGCTCGTTCGCTCAGAGCGAACGGTCTCCGGGTGCCTGGTTCTCGTGCCAGTCACCGTGGGGGACCGCGTCGAAGTGCGCCGCGTGCCGCGGCGGGTGTGCGGCCGGCCCGAGGACGAAGACGTCCTCCGCGCCGTCGAGGATCCCGCCGGACGGGTCGTCGTCCCCGGCACGGCGCACCACGTCGTGCTCCGGCATGAAGATGTCCCGTACGACCACCGCGCACAGGTACAGCGTCCCCAGCAGATGGACGGCGATGGCGACCTGGTAGCCGTCGGTCGGCAGACCCTTGTGAGCTTCGCCGCTGGTCGTGTACGCGAGGTACATCCAGATACCGAGGAAGTACCCGACCTCGCACGCCTGCCAGATCAGGAAGTCCCGCCAGCGCGGCCGGGCCAGCACCGCGAGCGGGACCAGCCAGAGCACGTACTGCGGCGAGTAGACCTTGTTCGTGAGGATGAAGGCCGCGACGATCAGGAAAGCGAGCTGGGCGAAGCGGGGGCGGCGGGGAGCGGCGAGCGTGAGGGCGCTCAGCCCGCCACAGATGATCACCATCAGGACCAGCGCCCAGGCGTTGGCTGTGTCGGGCGTGATCGCGATCTTCAGCCACTGCGAGAGGAACAGGAAGACCGAACCGAAGTCGACGCCGCGGTCGTGGCTGAAGCTGTAGAACTTCGCCCATCCCTCGGGAGCGAGGTACATGACGGGCAGGTTCACCGCCAGCCAGGCGCCCACGGCGCCGAGCAGCGCCGTACCGAACTCACGCCACCTGCCGGTGCGCCAGCACAGCAGGAAGAGCGGCCCGAGGAGCAGGAACGGGTAGAACTTGGCGGCCGTGGCGAGTCCGATCAGGACACCGAAGGCCAGGACGCGTCCGCGGGACCACATGAGCATCGCGGCGGCCAGCAGGGCCACGGCGAGGAGGTCCCAGTTGATCGTGGCCGTGAGCGCGAAGGCGGGCGCCACGGCGACCAGGAGGCCGTCCCAGGGACGGCGGCGGTGGGTGCGCGCGGTGCATACGGCGATGACGGCCGCGCACACCATCAGCATCCCCGCGTTGACCATCCAGTAGATCTGTTCCTGGTGCTGGATGCTCCCGCCGCCCGGCGTGAGCCAGGCCGCGACCTCCATGAACACGCCGGTCAGCACCGGGTATTCGAGGTAGTCCATGTCGCCGGGGATCTTGTCGAAGTAGGGCACGAGTCCGTCGGCGAAACCCCGTCCCTGGTAGAGGTGCGGGATGTCCGAGTAGCACGCGTGCGTGTACTGCGAGCTGGCGCCGAAGAACCAGCCACCGTCGTAGCACGGCATCTTCTGCACCATGCCGAGGGCGAACATGCCGATCATCACCAGCGCGACCACCCGCACGGGCGTCCACCAGGACGTCCCGAGCAGGGCTCGCCGCCCGATGGGGCCGCCGATCAGCTCACTGCCGCCGGCGGCGACCTCGTCATCCCTGGTCGGCCGCACCGGCCCCGGCTCGTGAACGCTCGCTCGCGTCGTCTCTGCACCTGGCATGCCGCACATCCTGCCGTACGTGTCTGAGAAGGGAAGCAGGGACGACCCAGGTTCACGTCCATCGTGGTCACCCGGTGACCGCGGCCGGGGCTCCGGGCCGGGGATCGGAGCCCGGAAACGCCTTCGCGCGTGCGCCCCGAGGGTG
>NZ_JBHYXD010000010.1:55043-60163 GCF_042751995.1 Streptomyces sp. NPDC059371
GGCTCGGGGCTGGTCGAGCACACCCCACACCCAGCGCCACGCCCCCGACCCGCCCCGCCCCGCCCCCGAGCCAAGGGTGGTCGGCGACCGTCAGCCGGAGCCTCCGAAGAGGCCTCCGTTGCCGTTGCCGTTTCCTCTGGTGGTACCGGTCGTGGCGGTGGCCGATGGTGAGGTGCTCACACCACCGTCCGTGCCGCCGGTATCGGTCCCGCCGGTGTCCGTGCCACCGGTGTCGGTGCCGCCGGTGTCCGTCCCGCCGTTGTTGTTGCAGTTGAAGTCGAACTTCCGGCAGGTCTCCGTCGCCGAGGGCGTGGGAGACGTCAGCGTCGCGCTCGGGGTCGGGCTCGGGCTCTCCGTCGCGCTCTCGGTGGCCGAGGGCGTCGGCGTCGGGCTCGGGGTGTCGTTGAGGACCGTACCGATCTCCTCGGGCACCGGGAAGGACTCCGCCTTCTCCCCCTTGAGGGCCACCTCCATGTAGTCCCGCCAGATCTGGGACGGGAACGAGGCACCGTGGATGGTCTTCTCGCCACCCGTGCCGTACATCTGCAGGAACTCGCGGTGCTTCTTGGTCTCGTCGTCGTCCAGGCGGTACATGCCGATCGACGTGGAGAGCTGTGGGGTGTAGCCGACGAACCAGGCGGACTTGTTGCCGTCGGTGGTACCGGTCTTGCCGGCCACCTCGCGGCCCTGGAGCTGGGCGTTGGTACCGGTGCCCTTCTCGACCACGGTCTTCAGGACGTCGGTGACGTTGTCGGCGACCGCGGGGGTGAAGGCCTCCACATCCTTCGCGATCTTGTCGTGCTGGAAGACGGTGCCGTCCTTGCTGGTCACCTTCTCCACCGAGTACGGGTCCCGCTGCTGGCCGCTGGCCGCGAAGGTGGCGTACGCCCCGGCCATACGGATCGCGCTCGGGGAGGAGGTGCCCAGGGAGAACGACGGGAACCTGGAGCTGGCGAGGCTCGACTCCTTGATGCCCGCGCGCAGGACGGCGTCCTTCACCTTGTCCAGACCCACGTCCATGCCGAGCTGGACATAGGCGGAGTTGACGGACTCGCGCATGGCCTCACGCAGGTCGATCTTGTACGTGGGCGGGTTGAGGGACTGGCCGCCGTCGTTCGTCTGCAGCCACTCCTTGCCCTTGTCGTCCGTCCAGTCGGTTCCGTTGTAGTCCTTGATCTTGAGCTTGTTCTTGCCGCTGTAGAAGCTCTTCGGAGAGACCTTCGTACGCTCGTCCTGAGCCTGCTCCGGGCCCCCGTCGGGATCCCGGACACCCCAGGACATGGCCGCGGCCAGCACGAACGGCTTGAACGTCGAACCCACCTGGGCGCCGGTCTGGTCGGCGTTGTCGGTGAAGTGCTTGGTCGCGTCCTCACCGCCGTAGATGGCCACGATCGCACCGGTCTTCGGGTCAACGGACGCCCCGCCGAACTGGACGTACTTGTCGTTCTTCGGGCGCAGCTTGGGCTTGATGTTGGCCTTCTGCACCTTCTTCACCGCGGCCTCGAGCGCGTCGACCTTCTTCTTCTCGAAGGTCGTGTGAATCTGATAGCCGCCCTGACGGAGCTTGGTCTCGGTGATCCCGGTGTCGTCGCTGTTCTTGACCAGGTACGAGTTGACCAGGTCGACCAGGTAGCCGACCTGTCCGCCGAGCGCGGCGTTCGACCGCGGAGACTGGATCGCGGGGAACTTCCTGTACTGGGCGCGCGTGGCCGCGTCCAGACGGCCGTCCTTGACCTCTTCGTCGAGGATCCACCCCCAGCGTTCCTCGGCACGCTTGCGGTTCTTCTCCTGCGTGGCGTTGACCGGGTCGATCGACTCGGCGCCCGCGGGGTCGTAGTACGTGGCGCCCTTGAGCACCGCGGCCAGGAACGCGCACTGGCTCGGGTTCAGGTCGGTGGCGTCCTTGTTGAAGTAGGCGTGGGCCGCGGCCTGGATGCCGTAGGCGTTGCGCCCGTAGTACGCGGAGTTCAGGTAGCCCGCCATGATCTGTTCCTTGGGAACCTTGGCGCCGACCTTGATGGAGACGAACAGCTCCTTGAGCTTGCGGGAGACCGTCTGCGACTGGTCCTCCAGCATCGCGTTCTTCACGTACTGCTGGGTGATGGTGGAGCCACCCTGCGTCTGACCGCCCTTGGCCATGTTCACGAAGGCGCGGGCGATACCCGTCGGGTCGACGCCGCTGTCGGTCTCGAACGTCTTGTTCTCGGCCGACATCACCGCCCACCGCATCTCCTTGGGGATCTGCGCGTAGCTGATGATCTGACGGTTGGCCTCACCACCCGTGGCGACCATCTCGCTGCCGTCGGCCCAGTAGTAGACGTTGTTCTGCGCCTTGGCGGTCTTGCCGATGTCCGGGATGCCCACGAGGGCGTACCCGACACCGGCGGCCGCGACCATGCTGCCGCAGAACCCGATGAACAGGCCCGTCACGAGCTTCCAGGACGGCACCCAGCGCGCGGCGCCGTACCGGCCCGCGCGCGGGTAGTCGATGATGCGTTTCTTGGCGGGCTCTGGAGCGCGGCCGCGGCCGCGTCCGGGACCGCCCGGGCCCTGGGGACCACCGCGTCGGCCGCCCCCTCCACCGGGGCCGCCGCCGTGACCCGCGCCGTCGGCGGCTCTGCGCCGGCTTGCGCCGCCTCCGTGCTGCGTGGCACGCCGCGCCTCGGCACGGCTGCCGAACGGGCTCTCTTCACCTCCCGGGCCATACGGAGCGGAAGGAGACCCGGTGGCGTCTCGCGGTGCCTCGCGGCGGCCTGCGGACGGGCCTGCCTGTGGCTGGCCGCGCCGGGCCGCGGCACGTCCGCCGCCCTGCGGCTGCGGCGGTTTGCGACGGTGCTCGCTCATCGAACGATTACTCCTCGGGCAGGCGCACCTTTGCGCGCCTGGAAACGGCGGCTGGTTTCCGGTCCCCCCGAAGTACGGATGCGGTCGATTGCGCATTCACCCGTACTGCACCAAAGACGTTGACGTTCTCAGACGTCACTCGGTTCCCGGTGGTGTCCATCGCGCACAGACTACGCACCGTCAAAACCCACCTAGCGTCGAAGTTCACCCCAAATCAGGCAACTTGCTTCGTATGAATCGGTGATGTGACGCCGTTCACTCTGCTCCCTCTTGTCGCATCCGCAGGGTCGTTCTATCGTGCTGATGTATCGAGTCGATACATCAGCGCGGCATAAAGACCGTGCCGACGAGTCAGCGACAGGGAGGAGGCGACGATGAGCCGGCGTGCCGGGATCCTCGAGTTCGCCGTACTCGGCCTGCTCCGCGAGTCTCCGATGCACGGCTACGAGCTGCGCAAACGACTCAATACGTCACTGGGTGTGTTCCGTGCCTTCAGTTACGGAACGCTCTACCCCTGCCTCAAGACGCTGGTCGCCAACGGCTGGTTGATCGAGGAAGAGGGATCCACACCCGAAGACGCCCTGTCGGCAACACTCGCGGGGCGTCGCGCCAAGATCGTCTACCGATTGACGGCGGAAGGTAAGGATCACTTCGAGGAGCTTCTCGCGCAGACGGGTCCCGACGCGTACGAGGACGAGCACTTCGCTGCTCGCTTCGCCTTCTTCGGGCAGACGTCACGCGATGTACGCATGCGCGTACTGGAAGGTCGCCGCAGCCGTCTGGAGGAGCGCCTCGAGAAGATGCGCGCCTCGCTGGCGCGCACCCGGGAGCGCCTCGACGACTACACGCTTGAGCTCCAGCGCCACGGAATGGAGTCCGTGGAGCGCGAAGTGCGCTGGCTGAATGAGCTCATCGAGAGTGAGCGGGCCGGCCGGGACGTCAAGCGTCCCGGCCTCGAAGGCTCCGCTCAGCAGGACAAATCATCTGGAGAGACGGGCGGCCTGCCCCGGCACCGGGACAGCCCCCGGCCGGATCCGTCCGACGACACCGCCACGTGAGACCCCGCTCGGGGTTTCACCGATAGACACAGGGAGCAACCGGAATGGGTTCGGTTCGCGTAGCCATCGTCGGCGTAGGCAACTGCGCCGCCTCGCTGGTTCAGGGCGTCGAGTACTACAAGGACGCCGACCCGGCGGCCAAGGTGCCCGGCCTGATGCACGTCCAGTTCGGCGACTACCACGTCGGTGACGTCGAGTTCGTCGCCGCGTTCGACGTCGACGCGAAGAAGGTCGGCCTCGACCTCTCCGACGCCATCGGTGCCAGCGAGAACAACACCATCAAGATCTGCGACGTCCCGAACAAGGGCGTCACGGTCCAGCGCGGTCACACCCTGGACGGTCTCGGTAAGTACTACCGCCTGACCATCGAGGAGTCCGCGGAGGCCGCGGTCGACGTGGTCCAGGTCCTGAAGGACCAGCAGGTCGACGTCCTCGTCTGCTACCTGCCCGTCGGTTCCGAGGCCGCGGCGAAGTTCTACGCCCAGTGCGCCATCGACGCCAAGGTCGCCTTCGTCAACGCTCTCCCGGTCTTCATCGCCGGCACCAAGGAGTGGGCGGACAAGTTCACCGAGGCGGGCGTCCCGATCGTCGGCGACGACATCAAGTCGCAGGTCGGCGCGACCATCACGCACCGTGTGATGGCGAAGCTGTTCGAGGACCGCGGTGTCCGTCTTGAGCGCACCATGCAGCTCAACGTCGGCGGCAACATGGACTTCAAGAACATGCTGGAGCGCGACCGCCTCGAGTCCAAGAAGATCTCGAAGACGCAGGCCGTCACCTCGCAGATCCCCGACCGTGAGCTGGGCGAGAAGAACGTCCACATCGGTCCCTCGGACTACGTGGCCTGGCTCGACGACCGCAAGTGGGCGTACGTCCGCCTCGAGGGCCGTGCCTTCGGCGACGTCCCGTTGAACCTGGAGTACAAGCTCGAGGTCTGGGACTCCCCGAACTCGGCCGGTGTCATCATCGACGCCGTGCGCGCCGCGAAGATCGCCAAGGACCGCGGTATCGGCGGCCCGATCCTCTCCGCGTCGAGCTACTTCATGAAGTCCCCGCCGGTCCAGTACTTCGACGACGAGGCCTTCGCCAACGTCGAGAAGTTCATCAAGGGCGAGGTCGAGCGCTAAGCACGATTCCGTGCTCGCTGCTGAGGAGGGGGGGGGGGGCGGGTGAGGGCGGGGGCGCCCCGCGGGGGTGGGTGGGGGAGCCCGGCGGCGC
>NZ_JBHYXD010000010.1:60173-62240 GCF_042751995.1 Streptomyces sp. NPDC059371
AACGCGCGCGCTGCTCCCCTGCTCTCCCCGTGTTGGGGCTCGTGTGTGTGGGGGGGCGCGGGGCGTGCGGGCCGCGCCCCCCTCCTCGTATGTGAGGGTGTGACCCATGGCCGTCGTGCGTGACCTGCGCGTCCTCCTGCGCTTCCAGGGATTCAGACGCCTCCTCGGTGTACGGCTGCTGTCCCAGGGCGCCGACGGCGTCTATCAGGTCGCGCTGGCCACCTACGTGGTCTTCTCGCCGGAGAAGCAGACCTCCGCGGCCTCCATCGCCTCCGCGATGGCGGTGCTCCTCCTCCCGTACTCCCTCGTCGGTCCCTTCGCGGGCGTCCTGCTGGACCGATGGCGGCGGCGACAGGTCTTTCTGTACGGCAATCTGCTGCGCGCGGCGCTGGCGTCCGTGACGGCCCTCCTGATGCTGAGCCCGGCACCGGACTGGCTCTTCTACACCTCCGCGCTCTGTGTCACGGCCGTCAACCGTTTCGTCCTGGCCGGGCTGTCGGCCGCGCTGCCCCGCGTCGTCGACACGGACCGTCTGGTGGTGGCCAACTCGCTCTCACCGACCGCCGGAACGCTCGCGGCCACCGTGGGCGCGGCTCTCGCGTTCGCCGTACGACTGCTCGTCGCTGACTCCGACGCGGCGGTGGTCCTCGTGGGGGCGGCGCTGTACCTGTGCGCGGCCCTCGCCTCGCTGCGTATCGCCCCGGAGCTCCTCGGGCCCGACCAGGAGCTGGTCCGCCCGTACGTGGGCACGGCGCTCGCCGGCACCGCGCGGGGCCTCGCCGGCGGCGTTCGTCATCTCGCGGAACTCCCACGGCGGGAGGCGGCCTGGGCTCTGATGACCATGACCCTGATGCGCTTCTGCTACGGCGCCCTGACGGTCATGGTGCTGATGCTCTGCCGCTACGCGTGGGCGTCCGGCTCGGACGACGGGCTCGCGCTCCTGGGACTGGCCGTGGGCGTCTCGGGAGCCGGCTTCTTCGTCGCCGCCGTGGTGACGCCCTCGGCGGCCGGACGACTGGGTCCGGGCCGTTGGATCGCCGTCTGCGCCGGCGCCGCCGCGGTCCTGGTACCGGTGCTCTGTCTGCCCTTCGCCCCCGCACCCACCCTGGGTGCCGCCTTCGTGCTGGGCGTGATCACCCAGGGCGCGAAGATCGCCACGGACACCATCGTGCAGTCCGCCGTGGACGACGGTTTCCGCGGCCGGATCTTCTCCGTCTACGACGTCCTGTTCAACGTCGCGTTCGTCGGAGCGGCCGCAGTCGCCGCGCTGATGCTTCCTTCTGACGGACGGTCTGTTTCCCTCGTCCTCACCGTGGCGGTGGTCTACGCATCAATTGCGGTTGCTATGGCCCGCTTTGAACTCCAGTAAGTGTCACATCAATGCCACAGAGCCACTTCTGACTACTGCGTTGTCACAGGGGACCGATAACTTACGTGCGTCTTACGTTCGCGTCACGCACCTACGTTCCAGGGGGAACTCCAGTGACAACTCCGCCGCCGCCTCAGGGCCAGAACCCCTACGCGCAGGGGCAGCCGCCCCAGGGTGGCAACCCGTTCGCGCAGGGGCAGCCCCCGCAGGGATACCCGCAGCAGCCGGGTCAGCCCGGGTTCCCGCAGCAGCCGGCCGCCGGTTTCGCCCCGGTCCCGCCGCAGCGCCCGAAGCGCGGCATCAAGCAGTACCTGCGCATCGCCGTCGTAGTCGTTGCCGTGATAGCCGCCGGCGTGGGCTACCTGGCGAGCCGGCACGACCCCGACACCGCCAAGGTCGGCGACTGCATGAGCATCAGCAACCCGGACAACAGCACGGACCCGGGCCTGAAGGTCGTGGGCTGTGGCGACGCCAAGGCGAAGTACAAGGTCGCGCAGAAGAAGACGGACAACTCCGGCTGCGACCGCACCAAGTACGCCGAGTACACCGAGACGGGCAAGGACGACTTCACCCTCTGCCTGGAGGAGCTCTCCTCCAAGTAGGACCCGGCACAGACGCGATTGGGCGGGGTTTGACCGGTATAACCCCCCCCAAGCGGTGGGCCCCGTGCATATTTTATCTGGAACAAGATGGGGGGC
>NZ_JBHYXD010000010.1:62250-83639 GCF_042751995.1 Streptomyces sp. NPDC059371
CGCCTACCTTCTCCTAGCCGAGCTCGCGCTGTCTTTCGTTTCCGTCATGTTCTGACACCCCGCCCCCTGACCCCCGGCGATGGGGTGGATTATGCTCACGTGAAACACCGCCCCTTCGCGTGGCCCGACGTCAATGTTTCACGTGAAACATGACGGGCGGCCCTCTCTCAGCCCTGCTCGGCCCACCACTCCTTGAGCGCCGCCACCGCGGCGTCATACTCCATCGGCCCGTTCTCCAGCCGCAGCTCGAGCAGGAACTTGTAGGCCTGGCCGATCGCGGGGCCGGGGCCGATGCCCAGGATTTCCATGATCTCGTTGCCGTCGAGGTCCGGACGGATCGCGTCGAGCTCTTCCTGCTCCTTGAGCTGGTCGATGCGCTCCTCCAGCCCGTCGTAGGCCCGGGAGAGGGCGGCTGCCCTGCGCTTGTTGCGCGTGGTGCAGTCGGAGCGGGTCAGCTTGTGGAGGCGGTCGAGGAGCGGGCCCGCGTCACGTACATAGCGGCGGACGGCCGAGTCCGTCCACTCGCCGGTGCCGTACCCGTGGAAGCGCAGATGCAGCTCGACCAGACGTGAGACGTCCTTGACGAGATCGTTCGAGTATTTGAGCGCCGTCATCCGCTTCTTGGTCATCTTGGCGCCCACCATCTCGTGGTGGTGGAAGGAGACCCGCCCGTCCTGCTCGAAGCGGCGCGTCCGCGGCTTGCCGATGTCGTGGAGCAGCGCGGCGAGCCTGAGCGTCAGATCGGGCCCGTTCTCTTCCAGTGCCATCGCCTGTTCCAGGACGATCAGCGTGTGCTCGTAGACGTCCTTGTGACGATGGTGCTCGTCCCGCTCCAGGCGCAGGGCGGGAAGCTCGGGGAGCACGTGCTCGGCGAGCCCCGTGTCCACGAGCAGCGTCAGACCCTTGCGCGGGTGGGCGGACCGGATCAGCTTGTTCAGTTCGTCCCGCACCCGCTCCGCGGAGACGATCTCGATACGCCCGGCCATGTCCGTCATGGCGGCGACGACCTCGGGCGCCACCTCGAAGTCGAGCTGCGCGGCGAACCGCGCGGCGCGCATCATCCGCAGCGGGTCGTCGGAGAAGGACGCCTCCGGGGTGCCCGGGGTACGCAGAACGCGCGCGGCGAGGTCGTCCAGACCGCCGTAGGGGTCGATGAACTCCTTCTCCGGCAGCGCGACGGCCATCGCGTTCACCGTGAAGTCGCGGCGCACGAGGTCTTCCTCGATGGAGTCGCCGTAGGAGACCTCCGGCTTGCGCGAGGTCCGGTCGTACGCCTCGGAGCGGTAGGTCGTGATCTCGATCTGGAACGACTGCTCCACATCGCCCACACGGGCTTCCTTCTGCGCCCCGACCGTGCCGAAGGCGATCCCGACCTCCCACAGCGCGTCCGCCCAGGGCCGGACGATCTTCAGTACGTCCTCGGGCCGGGCGTCCGTCGTGAAGTCCAGGTCATTGCCGAGCCGACCGAGGAGCGCGTCCCGGACCGAGCCGCCGACCAGGGCGAGCGAGAACCCGGCCTCCTGGAAACGGCGGGCAAGCTCGTCGGCGACAGGAGACACCCGCAGCAGTTCACTCACCGCGCGGTGCTGCACCTGACTCAGGGCACTGGAATTGTCTTCGTTGGCGTTCGGCACAACAGAAAAGGGTACGTGGCCGAGGCGGTGGGGGGCGCCCGGATAAATCCCACACCTGTGCCCCACATCTTTTCGCGGGCAGAATAGGCGCACATACAGGACAGTCGGCCCTCATCCCTGATCTTGAGGACCACTCCGTGGCACTTACTCTCAGCGCACCTCGTTACCATGCGTGGACGCACATTCCGACGACCACTGACGACGACGAGGGACGGGCGAGCGCGTGGCCGAGGCGGCAGACTTCCAAGGGACGAGTCCCTCACCTGCCCGCCGGTGGCTCCGGCGCGGCGGTGCACTGCTGGCCGGGGCGCCGCTGCTGGCCGGGCTGCTCCAGCTCCCCCTGAGTACGCCCTCACAGGCCGCCGAGAAGGCTTCCGCGACCACCACCGCCTCCGAGTCCGTGGCCACCGCCTCGGGGTCGTCCGGCCCCGTGGACGTCAGCCTCGACTCGCTGACGCCCAGCGTCCCCACCGACGGCGACACGGTCACGGTCTCGGGCTCCGTCACCAACACGGGCAAGCAGACGGTCACCGACGCCCACGTGGGCATCCGGGTCGGACCGTCCCTGAACACCCGCACCGCCATCGACACGGTCGCGAAGCGCACCAGCTTCCAGCCGGGCGTCGACGCGCTGGAGATCGGCGGCAAGTACGTCGCGAAGGTCACCAAGCTCGCCGCCGGCAGCTCGCAGCACTTCTCCCTCTCGGTCCCGGTCAAGGATCTAGACCTCGGCTCCGACGGGGTCTACCAGCTCGGTGTGTCGCTCACGGGCCGGACCACCGCGCAGCCGTGGGACCAGGTCCTCGGCATCGAGCGGACGTTCCTGCCCTGGCAGCCCGACGCGGCGGACACGAAGACGAAGACGACGTACCTCTGGCCGCTCATCTCCACCGTCCACCTCACGGCGGAGACGGGTTCGGACGCTCAGCAGACGCCCGTCTTCAAGAACGACGACCTGGCCAAGGAGATCTCCCCGGGCGGCCGCCTGGACCAGCTCCTGTCGCTGGGCAGCCAGCTCGATGTCACCTGGGTCCTCGACCCCGACCTGCTGGCCTCCGTGGACGCGATGCGGGGCGGCTACCGGATCCAGCAGGAGAACGACACCACCGTCGCCGGGAAGAACCAGGCGGTGGCCACCGCCTGGCTCGACAAGCTGGAGAAGGCGGTCCAGGGCCAGACCCTGGTGGCCCTCCCGTTCGCCGACCCCGATCTCGCGTCGCTGGCCCACCACGGCAAGGACGTCACCGGTTCCCTGAGCCACCTCAAGGACGCCACCGACGTGGCGGCCGACACGGTCGAGACGATCGTCCACGTGAAGCCGAGCACGGAGTTCGCCTGGCCCGCGGACGGTGCGGTGGACCCGTCGATCATCAAGGTGGCCACGTCGGCCGGCGCGGACAAGGTGATCGCCCGCAGCGACAGCCTCCGCGAGACGGGCGGCCTGCCCTACACGCCCAGCGCCGCCCGCCCCATCGGCGGCGGGACCACGGCGGTGGTCGCGGACGAGCGGATGTCGACCGCGTTCCAGGGCGACATGATGAAGGCGGACACCTCGACCCTCGCCGTCCAGAAGTTCCTCGCGCAGAGCCTGATGATCAACCTGCAGGAGCCGAAGAAGGAGCGCAGCATCGTCGTCGCTCCGCAACGCATGCCCACGGCGAGCCAGGCGCAGTCCATGGCCGAGGCCCTGCGGGCGCTCCAGCAGGGGAACTGGTCGCAGTCCCAGGGCCTGACCGAGGCCGCCAAGGCCAAGCCGGACCCCGGCGCCACCACGAGGGTGCCCTCCGCGTCCTCGTACCCGCCGGCGCTGCGCCACCGGGAGCTGCCGCGCTCGGCGTTCGAGCGGATCCAGGCGACCCAGGCCAAGCTCGACAAGTTCCGCGTGATCCTGACCGACGAGTCCCGTGTCGTCACTCCGTTCGGACGAGCCATAGAGCGGGGCATGTCGTCGTCCTGGCGCGGTCGGACCGCTGAGGCGGCGGACTTCCGGCAGGGGGTGGAGACCTACCTCGACGGGCTCATGGGCCTGGTGCATCTGATCCAGAAGTCGGACGCGAAACTGTCCGGGCGCAGCGCCACGATCCCCGTGACCGTCCAGAACAACCTCGTGCAGGGCGTCGGCCATCTGATGCTGCGTCTCACCTCGCAGCAGCCCACCCGCCTCAAGATCGGCAACGGCCCGTACGACGAGCAGCCGATCCAGGTGGCGGGCGAGCACAGCCAGTCGGTCAAGTTCACGACGTCCACCAAGGCCAACGGCCCGGTGCAGGTCGTCGCCCAGCTCTACACGGAGGACGGGCAGCCGTACGGCGACCCGGTTCCCTTCGAGGTGAAGGTCACCGAGATCACCTCCACCGTGATGCTCGTCATCGGCGGCGGCGTCCTGCTTCTCGTACTCGCCGGTTTCCGGATGTACACGCAGCGCAAGCGCGCGGCGGCCCGGCGGGCCGAGGAGGATACGGAGAACGGTCCCGAGGCGGGGGGCGACGGCGAGGACGCCGAAGCCACCGTGGACACTGACTCCACCGACGACTCCGAGGCCGGTCCCGAACGGGCTTCCGCCCCGGAGTCCGGGGCAGACGACCCGGAGCAGCCGAGTGACCCGACACCGGACACCGCACCGGAAAGCGCCGGCCCGTCCGGCACGGGTGAGAGAGTGGACCGTTGAGCGATGTCGTGGCCGGTGGGCCCGGGGACGATGAGGTGGGGTAACCATGAACGCGCCGTACGACGGTGACCGCGGCCAGGGCGCGGGATCCTCGGGCTACCCCGAGGACTACCCGGACCAGGCCGCCGACCGCCCCGGCCACCCCGAGGGCACGCCGGAGAACACTCGGATGCCGCAGGGGTCTCCCGCGGACATGTACCTCCAGGACGCCTACGACCAGGATCCGTACCGGGCTCAGGACCTCTCGGCACAGGACCCGGTGGCGGAGGCGCTCTACGACCGTGCCGCGCACCCTCCGCCGCCGCCCGGAACGTACGCCCCCCAACAGCCGCTCTACGCACAGCCGCCCGCGTCGCAGTACGCGCCCGACCCGCGGCTGTGGGCCCAGACGCCCCCTCCGGAGCCGGCCGGGCCGACGCGTCACCTGCCGTACGGCGACGACGCCCGGACCACCCAGTACGTGGGCGTGGACGATCTGGTCACCCAGGCGGGCGAGGAACAGCTTGAGCCCGACGCCTTCGCTCACCTCTTCCGCGACCAGCAGCAGGGCGGCGCCCGCCACGGCTACGCCCCGTCCGCTCCCTCCGCCTCCCCCGCGGTCCCGGCACCGGCCCCTGAGCCCGCTCCGGCGGCCGCTCAGCCGCCCGCGGCCGCTTCGACGAAGTCCGGCGGCCGTGCCTCCGGGTTGCTGAAGTCGAGCGCCGTGATGGCGGCGGGCACGCTGGTGTCCCGTCTCACCGGCTTCGTACGAACCATGATCATCACCGCCGCCCTGGGTGCGGCGACCCTTGGTGACGCCTGGACCGTCGCGTACACCCTGCCGACGATGATCTACATCCTCACCGTCGGCGGCGGCCTCAACTCGGTCTTCGTGCCCCAGCTCGTGCGGTCCATGAAGGAGGACGACGACGGAGGCGAGGCGTACGCCAACCGCCTGCTGACCCTCGTCATGGTCGCCCTCGGTGTGATCGTCACCGCCGCGGTCTTCATCGCGCCGCTGCTGGTCAAGCTGATGTCGTCGCCCATCGCGAGCGACCCCGCGGCCAACAACGTGGCGGTCACGTTCGCCCGGTACTGCCTGCCCACGATCTTCTTCATGGGCGTGCACGTGGTCATGGGCCAGATCCTCAACGCCCGCGGGAAGTTCGGCGCGATGATGTGGACCCCGGTCCTGAACAACATCGTCATGATCTTCACGTTCGGCATGTTCCTCTGGGTCTACGGAACGGCCCGGCACTCCGGGATGGCGGTCACCAACATCCCGCCGGACGGCGTCCGCCTGCTGGGCATCGGCACCCTGCTCGGCCTGGTCGTCCAGGCCACGGCGATGGTTCCGTACCTGCGCGAGGCCGGCTTCCGGTTCCGTCCGCGCTTCGACTGGCGGGGCCACGGCCTGGGCAAGGCCATCAAGCTCGCCAAGTGGACCGTGCTCTTCGTCCTCGCCAACCAGGCCGGCGTTCTCGTCGTCACGCAGCTCGCCACGGCGGCGGGCAAGGCCTCGGGCAAGAGCGGCGCGGGCATCATGGCCTACGCCAACGCCCAGCTCATCTGGGGCATGCCACAGGCGATCATCACGGTCTCCGTCATGGCGGCCATGCTTCCGCGGATCTCGCGAGCGGCCCACGACGGAGACCCGGGAGCCGTCCGTGACGACATCTCGCAGGGTCTGCGGACCTCGGCCGTCGCCATCGTCCCGGTGTCCTTCATGTTCGTCGCCCTGGGCGTCCCCATGTGCACCCTGCTCTTCGGCTCCAGCGGCCTGCAGTCCGCCCAGTCCCAGGGCTACGTCCTCATGGCCTTCGCCCTCGGCCTGATCCCGTTCTCGGTGCAGTACGTGATCCTGCGCGGCTTCTACGCCTACGAGGACACCCGCACGCCGTTCTACAACACGGTCATCGTGGCCGCCGTCAACGCGGCCGCCTCGGCCGCCTGTTACATGGTCCTGCCCGCGCAGTGGGCGGTCGTCGGCATGGCCGGCGCCTACGGACTGGCGTACGCCGTGGGCGTCGGTGTGGCCTGGCAGCGACTGCGCAGGCGGCTGGGCGGTGACCTGGACGGTGCCCGCGTGCTGCGCACGTACGCCCGTCTGTGCCTGGCCTCCGTCCCTGGCGCCGTGGTGGGCGGCACCGTAGGCTTCGCGATCACCCGAGTCCTCGGGTACGGCGTGTTCGGTTCGATCGCGGCGCTCGTCCTCGGATCGATCGCCCTGCTCGGTGTCTTCTACGTCGCGGCGCGCAAGATGCGCATCGAAGAACTCAACTCAATGGTCGGAATGGTCCGCGGGCGCCTGGGGCGCTGAGGCGGGGGTACGCGCACAACCATCGTCCGTCGTCGTGTGTCGTGCATAGCGCCGGACTGTGGGCACAATTGGTTTCTGCGTCGGACAGCGCGCAATGGATGGGGAGGCAGGGACGACGGTGGCGGAACGGAGCACGGCTGCCGTCGACGTGGCAGACAACAGCGGTGACGAACCGCTGACCGCCAAGGCGGACCAAACCACGTCCGACGGGGTGGCCCTCAACCAGGAGCGGGAAACGGACAGCGAAGAGGCACAGGGGAGCGGCGGGACCGAGGGTCCCGGAAAGGCCTCACCGCCCGAACTGCACAGTGGTCACAAACTCGCCAGGCGCTATCGCCTCGAAGAGTGCGTCACCCGACTGGACGGTTTCAGCAGTTGGCGCGCGATGGACGAGAAGCTCCGCCGCGCCGTCGGGGTGCACCTGCTGCCCGCCGACCATCCGCGTGCCCGCTCCGTCCTGGCGGCGTCCCGTTCCTCCGCCCTTCTGGGCGATCCCCGATTCGTCCAGGTCCTGGACGCGGTCGAGGAGAACGACCTCGTCTACGTGGTCCACGAGTGGCTGCCGGACGCCACGGAGCTCACCGCCCTCCTCGCCTCGGGGCCCCTCGAGGTGCACGAGGCCTACCAGATGGTCAGTCAGGTCTCGGGGGCCATGGCCGCCGCACACCGGGAGGGCCTCGCCCATCTCAAGCTGACCCCGGGCGCCGTGCTGCGCACGTCCACCGGCCAGTGGCGCATCCGCGGGCTCGCCGTGAACGCGGCGCTGCGCGGTATCAGTTCGGACACCCCGCAGCGCACCGACACGGAAGCGATCGGCGCACTCCTGTACGCCGCCCTCACCCAGCGCTGGCCGTACGAGAGCGACGCCTACGGCCTGTCCGGGCTGCCCAAGGGCGTCGGCCTCATCGCACCCGACCAGGTACGCGCCGGTGTACACCGGGGCTTGTCGGAGCTCGCCATGCGCGCGCTCGCCAACGACGGTGCGACCGCTTCTCGCCACGAGTCCCCGTGCACCACGCCGGAGGAGCTCGTGAAGGCGATCGGCGAGATGCCGCGCATCCGCCCGCCGGAGCCCGCGTTCACCGCACCGCCCGAGTACCAGCGCACGACGTACCAGCAGGGCACCTACGGCCGGCAGTCGCCTCGTCCGGGCGCCACCCAGGTCCTGCCGGCTCCGCCGCCCCCGCTGCAGAGCCGTACCGGCACAGCCCTGAAGTGGGCCGTGTCGGCTCTCCTCATCGCCGCATTGGGCCTGGGCAGTTGGCAGCTCGCGGACGCGCTCATGGACCACGACAAGCCCGAGGACACCAAGAAGACCCAGACGACGGACGGCAACGAGAAGGGCGGCACCAAGCCCGCGGCGCTCAAGCCGATCGCGATCAAGGGTGCGGAGGAGTACGTCGCGAAGGGCGACGCCCAGGCCCCCGAAGACGTTCGCAACACGTACGACGGCGACAGCTCCACGTACTGGCGGAGCAGAAGCTTCGTGGACGGTCCGGAGATGAAGCCGTCCTTCAAGCCCGGCGTCGGCATCGTCTACGACCTCGGCTCACAGCAGACCGTGTCCGCGGCTTCGATAGGGCTCCGCTACGCCGGTGACCACACCACGATCACCCTCTACGCGGCGGACTCCACGAGCTCCTCGACACCGGTGGACTCGATGACGAAGATCGGGACCATCACATCGAACGGCACCACGGCGAAAATCACCGTCACCAAGAAGGCGCCGACGCAGTACGTACTGCTCTGGATCACAGCGATGCCCTACGCATCCGGTGATCAGTACAGCGGCGCCGGCTACAAGCAGGGCATCACGGATGTGAAGTTCAGCGGCTGACGCTCGTCGACGAAGGAGAGGGGGGTCCGATGGCCGATGAAGCCGAACACGGCATAGCAAGCGATCAGGACCTCCTGGCCCGCCACGTCGAAGGGGATCCAGACGCCTTCGGTGAGCTTGTGCGGCGCCATCGCGACCGCCTGTGGGCCGTGGCCCTGCGGACGCTGGGAGACCGCGAGGAGGCCGCTGACGCGGTCCAGGACGCACTTGTCTCGGCTTACCGGGCCGCCCACACCTTCCGGGGCCAGTCGGCCGTCACGACCTGGCTGCACCGCATCACGGTGAACGCCTGCCTGGACCGCGCCCGCAAGGCAGCCTCCAGGAAGACGTCCCCCGTCGACGACACGCAGCGCCTGGAGCAGCTTCTCGAACCGCACGAGTCCGCCGCCGCTCCCGCCGAACGCAACGACCTCCACCGCGAGCTCATCGGCGCCCTGGGCACCCTCCCCGTCGACCAGCGCGCCGCCCTCGTCCTGGTGGACATGCAGGGCTACCCCGTGGCCGAGGCGGCCCGCATCCTCGATGTACCGACCGGCACCGTGAAGAGCCGCTGCGCGCGTGGCAGAGCCAGACTCCTGCCCCTGCTCACCCATCTCCGCACGGAGAGCCCGGGTGACGAGGAGACGAAGAAGTCGGGCGGCGGACGGAACCGGACGCAGGGGACATCCGTCCCACCCGCAGCGGGACCTCCCTCGTCGGGTGCTCGCGAGACAGGGCCAAGCGATTCAGCGGCTGTGAAGGGCGGAGGTGGGCGGGCGTGACATCCACGACGGACAAGGCCGGACACCCGGACGTCGCGGAGATCTCCGACCTTACCGAAGGCCTGCTCTCGCCTTCCCGCACCGAGGACGTGCGGCAGCACCTCGACGGGTGCGAACTCTGCGCCGACGTCTACGACTCCCTGGAGGAGATCCGCGGCCTTCTCGGCACCCTGCCGGGTCCCACGCGGATGCCGGACGATGTCGCCGAACGCATCGACGCCGCCCTGGCCGCCGAAGCTCTGCTGAACTCCACAGCTCCCGACGAAACGGCGGGCGCCGACGCCGACCGTGCTCATGTTTCACGTGAAACATCAACCGCGTCGCCCACATCGCCCGCGTCGCCCGCCGACAGTCCTTCAGGACATCCTCGTGGGGCCACCGGCCCCGGTCGCTCCCACCGGGCCCGTCACGGCCGTCGCAGGACGGTCCTCCTCACCGCCGCCTTCGCGGCGGCGGCTCTGGGCCTGGGCGCGATCCTCGTGCAGTCCCTGGACGGCGACGGCTCCGGAAAAACCGGCCAGTCGGCGACCCAGCACGAGTCGGGATCACCGACGGCATTCTCCGCGCAGACGCTGAAGGGCGAGGTCTCGGGCCTTCTCGCCAAGAACAAGACGTCGGGTGACGGCTCGGCCAGCGTCAAGCCCTGGAGTGCCGAGTCGCAGGACGCCGGAACCGATTCGGGTGGGGTGAAGACCTTGATCACCCCCACCCCCGCGGTTCCCGAGTGCGTCCAGCAGGGGACCGGAGACCCCGGGGCGCTCCTCGCCGCCAAGGCCGGATCGTTCCAGGGGAAGAACGTCTATCTCCTCGTGGTGTCCGACGCCGCCGACAAGACGAAGGTCACCGCTTACCTCGTCGACGCCTCCTGTGAGAAGCAGTCCTCTCCGTCGCCCGGCAAGCTGCTCCTGACCCGGTCGTACGGCCGTTCCTGAACGGTCTCCGTGTGCCCCGACACAGCGGGAATTGAAGCCCCTTAGGATCCGTTGGGTGGGGTGAGAGTACTGAGAGATGCTCCCACCGGAACGAAGCAGTCTCCAGAGACGAGGAATCAAGCCGTGAGCGACGTCCGTAACGTGATCATCATCGGGTCTGGGCCCGCCGGCTACACGGCGGCGCTCTACACCGCGCGCGCGTCGCTGAAGCCGCTGGTATTCGAAGGCGCTGTCACCGCGGGCGGTGCGCTGATGAACACCACCGAGGTCGAGAACTTCCCCGGCTTCCAGGACGGCGTCATGGGCCCCGAGCTCATGGACAACATGCGCGCCCAGGCCGAGCGCTTCGGTGCCGAGCTGGTCCCGGACGATGTCGTCGCCGTCGACCTGACGGGCGAGATCAAGACCGTCACGGACACCGCCGGCACGGTGCACCGCGCCAAGGCCGTCATCGTCACGACGGGCTCGCAGCACCGCAAGCTCGGTCTCCCGAACGAGGACACGCTCTCCGGGCGGGGCGTCTCCTGGTGCGCGACCTGTGACGGCTTCTTCTTCAAGGACCATGACATCGCCGTCATCGGTGGTGGCGACACCGCGATGGAGGAAGCCACCTTCCTCTCACGCTTCGCCAAGTCCGTCACCATCGTTCACCGCCGGGACAGCCTGCGCGCCTCCAAGGCGATGCAGGAGCGTGCCTTCGCGGACCCGAAGATCAAGTTCATCTGGGACAGCGAGATCGCCGAGATCAAGGGCGACCCGAAGCTGGCCGGTCTGACGCTGCGCAACCTGAAGACCGGCGAGACCTCCGAGCTGCCGGTGACCGGTCTGTTCATCGCGATCGGTCACGACCCGCGCACCGAGCTCTTCAAGGGTCAGCTCGACCTGGACGGCGAGGGCTACCTGAAGGTCGCCGCACCTTCGACCCGCACCAACCTGACGGGTGTCTTCGGCGCCGGTGACGTCGTCGACCACACATACCGCCAGGCGATCACCGCGGCCGGTACCGGCTGCTCCGCCGCCCTCGACGCCGAGCGCTACCTCGCCGCCCTGACGGACAGCGAGACCGCGGCCGCCACCGTCTGATCACCTCCCTCCTCCCCACCGCACCAACAAGCTAAGGAGCCCGCCGTGGCCGGCACCCTCAAGAACGTGACCGACGACTCCTTCGAGCAGGACGTCCTCAAGAGCGACAAGCCCGTCCTGGTGGACTTCTGGGCCGCCTGGTGCGGTCCCTGCCGCCAGATCGCCCCGTCGCTCGAGGCCATCGCCGCCGAGCACGGAGACAAGATCGAGATCGTCAAGCTCAACATCGACGAGAACCCGGCGACGGCTGCCAAGTACGGCGTCATGTCGATCCCGACTCTGAACGTCTACCAGGGTGGCGAGGT
Organism: Streptomyces sp. NPDC059371; assembly: GCF_042751995.1. NCBI lineage: Bacteria > Bacillati > Actinomycetota > Actinomycetes > Kitasatosporales > Streptomycetaceae > Streptomyces > Streptomyces sp. NPDC059371. The sequence goes on from NZ_JBHYXD010000010.1 coordinate 73,770, forward strand.
CGCCAAGACCATCGTCGGTGCGAAGCCAAAGGCCGCGATCGTGCGCGACCTCGATGAGTTCATCAGCGAGTAGTCGGCGACGGCCGCACATGCGGCGTGTGTTTCACGTGAAACACGAATGGGCCAGCCCGAGCGGGCTGGCCCATTCGCTTTGCCCGAGGGCGGCCGAACGGTCGGAGGGACGCGTCGGCCCTGGACGCAAATGCAGCGGTCGGCCGACGTCACAGAGGACGAAGCGCAGGCTCCTTCTGTACCGCTCCGAGGAGACGGTCCAGCGCCAACTCCATGTCTTCCTTCCAGGAGAGCGTGGTCCGCAGTTCCAGCCGCAGGCGAGGGTATCTGGGGTGAGGGCGCACGGTCTTGAAGCCCACCGCGACGAGATGGTCGGCGGGGAGCACGCAGGCGGGTTCCTTCCACCGGGCGTCTCCGAAAGCCTCGATCGCCTTGAATCCACGACGGAGTAGATCCTTGGCCACCGTCTGGACCAGCACCCGGCCCAGCCCCTGTCCCTGGTAGCCCGGCATGATGAACGAGGTCATGAGCTGAACCGCGTCCGGAGCCACGGGGCTTGTGGGGAACGCCGTGGAACGGGGGACGTAGGCAGGCGGTGCGTAGAGCACGTAGCCCACCGGCACCTCGTCCACGTAGGCGACCCGGCCGCACGACCCCCAGTCCAGCAGTACCGAGGAGATCCACGCTTCCTTCTCCACGGTGCTCGTGCCCGCCTTCAGCGCGGCTTCACCGCTGACAGGATCCAGTTCCCAGAAGACGCACGTGCGACAGCGCTTGGGAAGGTCCGGAAGGTTGTCCAGCGTGAGCGGTACGAACCGGCGCCCCATGAAGGCTGTTCCTCGCTTCCTTCGCCCGCGGCCTCACGGGCGGCTGTCAGATGGCTCCGCTCTCTGAGCAGGCTGCCGACGAACCCGCCGACCGCTCCCAGACCCAGACCCGCGGTCACCAGTCCGGTACGGCTCACGGTCTGCATGACCCCCGCCTCCCCGATGAAGGTGCTGCCAGGTGGATGCGCCATACCCATCGCATCGTAGCCACGAAGCGATTCCATCGATACCGCCAGAAAGCAAAGAGCGGACCGTATTCCGGCACACGCCGGACACGGCCCGCTCTTCAGGTGAACCCGATCGGACATCGGACCACCAAAAGTCGGCTCAGGCTTCCGCGTCGTCCGAGTCGTCGTCCAGAAGGCTCTTCTGAAGGACCGGTCCCTCTCCCGGAGCGAGGGAGCCGAGGATGCGTTCAAGGTCTTCCATCGAAGCGAACTCGACAGTGATCTTGCCCTTCTTCTGCCCCAGGTCGACCTTCACCCGAGTCTCGAAGCGGTCGGAGAGACGCGTCGCCAGATCGCTCAGCGCCGGAGAGACCCGGCTGCCGGCCCGCGGCCCCTTGGAGCGCTGAGCCGTCTGCGGACGCGACCCCATGAGGGTCACGATCTCCTCCACGGCCCGCACCGAGAGCCCCTCCGCGACGATGCGGTGAGCGAGACGGTCCTGCTCCTCCGAGTCGTCGACCGCGAGGAGTGCCCGGGCATGCCCCGCGGAGAGAACTCCGGCAGCCACACGACGCTGAACCGACGGGGAGAGCTTCAGCAGCCGCAAGGTGTTGGAAACCTGAGGACGCGACCGCCCGATCCGGTCCGCCAACTGGTCGTGCGTGCAGTTGAAGTCCTTGAGGAGCTGGTCGTAGGCCGCCGCCTCCTCCAGCGGATTCAGCTGAGCCCGGTGGAGGTTCTCAAGGAGCGCGTCCAGGAGAAGCTTCTCGTCCTCCGTCGCGCGCACGATCGCGGGAATGGCCTCGAGCCCCGCCTCACGGCAGGCCCGGAAGCGACGCTCTCCCATGATGAGCTCGTAGCGCCCGGAACCCACCTGGCGTACGACGACGGGCTGGAGGAGTCCGACCTCCTTGATGGAGGTGACCAGCTCGGCGAGAGCGTCCTCGTCGAAGTTCTCACGCGGCTGGCGCGGATTCGGCGTGATCGCGTCTAGGGGCAGCTCGGCGAAGTGGGCGCCGACGGGAGCCTGGAACGTCTCCAGCGACGCGTTGCCCGCTCCCTCGTCCGTTTCATGTGAAACAGACGGCAGCGTGGTCACCTTCGCCGCCGCGACCCCGCGCTCCGCGGTGAGTACCGGTCCGGCAGTCTGCGAGGAGGGTGACCCACTCGCCGAAACACCCGGCCGCTCACCTGTCGGAGCCGCAGGAATCAGCGCGCCCAGGCCCCGCCCCAGACCCCGTCGTCGGTCGCTCACTGGATCCCCTCCACCATGTTCTGATCGTTCTGTCCGCCCAGATGGGCATGTTGCTCGTCGTACGCCACTCCGACTCCTCGAAGGGCGATTTCGCGCGCCGCCTCAAGGTACGAGAGAGCACCGCTCGAACCCGGATCGTAGGTCAGAACCGTCTGACCGTAACTCGGGGCCTCCGAAATACGGACCGAGCGCGGAATGCTCGTGCGCAGCACCTCCTTGCCGAAGTGGCTGCGCACCTCCTCCGCGACCTGGGACGCGAGGCGGGTCCGACCGTCGTACATGGTGAGCAGAATCGTCGAGACGTGGAGGTCGGGGTTGAGGTGGCCGCGCACCAGGTCGACGTTGCGCAGGAGCTGCCCCAAGCCTTCGAGTGCGTAGTACTCGCACTGGATGGGGATGAGCACCTCCGCGCCGGCGACCAGGGCGTTGACCGTCAGCAGACCGAGCGACGGCGGGCAGTCGATGAGGATGTAGTCCAGCGGCTGCTCGTACGCCAGGATCGCTCGTTCCAGCCGGCTCTCTCGGGCCACCAACGACACCAGCTCGATCTCCGCACCGGCGAGATCGATGGTGGCGGGGGCGCAGAAAAGACCCTCGACATCGGGGACCGGCTGAACCACCTCGGAGAGCGGCTTGCTGTCGATCAGCACGTCATAAATCGATGGAACCTCGGCATGGTGATCGATACCCAGCGCCGTGGAGGCATTGCCTTGAGGGTCGAGGTCGATCACCAGGACCCGGCTGCCATGCAGTGCCAGCGAGGCGGCAAGGTTGACCGTAGTCGTGGTCTTACCCACCCCACCCTTCTGGTTGGCGACCACCATGACTCGGGTCTGCTCAGGCCGTGGCAGGCCCTCGCCGGCGCGACCTAGCGCCTCCACAGCCAGTTGGGCAGCACGACCGATGGGAGTGTCGTCCATCGGGGGCGGTGTTTCACGTGAAACATCGTCCCCCATCGACTCGGTACGGGGACCGGGGACCGGATCGGTCATCGGTCCCGCGATGTTGGCGTCGGACCGCAAGGATTCACTCTCCTCGACTTCAGGCTCGCAATGAACAGAGCCTCCCATGCCATTGGGGTCGCGAACCAGCGAGGCCCGTTGTTCTGTGGAGAAATCCACCTCTGTGGACAACTCCGGACCCCCTCCGAGTGCCCCGAGAGGCTTCCGATCGCGAGGTTCGGCCGCAGCCCGGCCGCGACTGATGATGCCGTGCAACAGTGAGCGACGTTTCACGTGAAACACGATGCCGAGCCGCCCGGATCATCGCGGCGCGACACTCCGATATGCGCAGGTTTGCCAGCTTTTGCGCAATAGGTCGCATCATAGGAATCAATCCGCCAGGAGTGAGCCGGAGTGAGAAACAACTCCTGACTCCGAACGGAGAATCCCCTGGCCCTACGTCGGCTCCGAACGGAGAACCTCCCGGCCCGCCCCGGCCCCGAACGCGAAACTCCCGGCCCCTCACATGGGAACCGGGAGTCGCGATGGTCGCATCGAACCGGGATCAGCGCCGGCGGCGCGTCCGACCCGTCCTGGCGGCCTTGGCCCGCTTCGCGGCGAAGCGCACACCGCCGGGGCTCTCACCGACCTCCACCCGCACCACGGTGGACATCGGATCCACGATGCCCTCGCCGACGTGCAGGATGGACGTCTCCACGGCACCGAGCTTGCTCAGCGCCGTGGCAGAGGCCTTCAGCTCCTCCTCGGCGGTGTCACCCTTGAGGGCCAGCATCTCGCCGTACGGGCGCAGCAGTGGGATGCCCCAGGTCGCCAGCCGGTCGAGCGGAGCGACCGCCCTGGCGGTCACCACGTGAACCGGCTGGAGCTTGCCCATGACCTCCTCGGCTCGGCCGCGGACGACGGTCACATGGTCGAGACCGAGCAGTTCCACGACCTCCGTGAGGAAGTTCGTCCGACGCAGCAGAGGTTCGAGCAGTGTGATCTTGATGTCCTCCCTGACGAGTGCCAGGGGAATGCCAGGCAGTCCCGCACCGGAACCGACATCGCACACGGTCACGCCCTCGGGCACGACTTCGGAGAGCACCGCGCAGTTCAGCAGATGCCGCTCCCAGAGCCGGGGCACTTCCCGTGGGCCGATCAGCCCGCGCTGCACTCCCGCCTCGGCCAGCAGTTCCGCGTACCGGACCGCATCCGCGAAGCGATCACCGAATACCTCGCGCGCCTGCTCGGGCGCGGGGGGAAGCTCCGCTGCCTCCGTCACGGGGGACCGTCCTTCCGTACCGCTTGAGCGCACTGAGCGCTGATCACCAGGACTATCAGGCTGACAAAATTCGGCCCCGTCTGCGCAACAGACGGGGCCGAAGGAACGTACGTACCGATCAGGCAGGAAGCACGACGACGAAGCGCTGCGGCTCCTCGCCCTCGGACTCGCTGCGCAGGCCCGCGGCCTTGACCGCGTCGTGCACGACCTTGCGCTCGAAGGGCGTCATCGGGTCCATCTTCACCGGCTCACCGGAGCTCTTGACCTCGGCGGCGGCCTTGGCACCCAGCTCGGAGAGCTCCTCGCGCTTCTTGGCCCGGAATCCCGCGATGTCCAGCATCAGCCGGCTGCGGTCTCCAGTCTCCCGGTGCACGGCCAGACGCGTGAGCTCCTGGAGTGCCTCCAGCACCTCGCCGTCGCGGCCGACCAGCTTCTGCAGGTCTCGGCCGCCCGAGTCGCTGACGATCGAGACAGCGGCGCGGTCGGCCTCGACGTCCATGTCGATGTCGCCGTCGAGATCGGCGATGTCGAGCAGACCCTCGAGGTAGTCCGCCGCGATCTCGCCCTCCTGCTCCAGGCGGGTCAGGGTGTCGCCCTCAGCGGCGGCGGAGGTGGTGCCTTCCGTCACGGGATGGACTCCTTCTTACTTCTTGGACGGGGACTTGGGCCGCTGCGGGCCCTTGCGCTGTCCGGACTGGGCCTTGCTGCGGGTACCGGTGCCGGGCTTGCTGCCACTCCCGGAGGCCGGCTTGGCGGCGGCGGAGGGTTTGACGTCCTGCGGCTCGTCGGACTTGCTCAGCGAAGTCTTCGGCTCCGCGTCGTCGGCGGACGTGTCGGCCGACGTGCTGCCGGACGCTCCGCCCGACTGACGCTGTGCCTTGCTCTGGCGCTTCGGCTGCTGACGCTTGGGAGTGGCGGCCGCGGTGGTCGTGGTGCCGTCCTCGGACTCGACGACCATCGTGTTCTCGCCGGCCACCACGACGCCGTCGGGCTGGGCCACGAGACCCGCCTTGGTGAGGCCGTTGACGAACTTGCGCTCGAACTCGTTGCGGTCACGGCCCTTGGCGACGATGGCCTTCACGATGGCCTTCTCGCCCCGGCCACGCGTCTTGCCGTGCTGCGTGACGTGCTTCTGCAGGCGCTCCAGGTACGCGGCCTGAGCCTTCGAGCCCGGGGTCGGGTTGTTGCGGATGACGTACATCTGCTGGCCCATGGTCCACACGTTCGTGGTCAGCCAGTAGATGAGGACACCGACGGGGAAGCGGATACCGAAGAAGGCGAACATGATCGGGAAGACGTACATCAGCATCTTCTGCTGCTGCATGAACGGCGTCTTCACCGTCGTGTCGACGTTCTTGGTCATCAGCTGGCGCTGCGTGTAGAACTGCGACCCCGACATCAGCACGATCATGATCGCGGTGACGACGCGGACGTCCGTCAGTGAGGCGCCGAGCTTCTCGACGGTCTCGGCGCTGTCCAGGAACTTCGCGGCCAGCGGGGCGCCGAAGATGTGTGCCTTCTGCGCGCTCTCCAGGAGGCTCTGGTTGATGACACCCACGGTCTCGCCCGACGCGATGCCGTTGAGCACGTGGTACAGGGCGAAGAAGAACGGGGACTGCGCCAGGATGGGAAGGCACGAGGAGAGCGGGTTGGTGCCCGCGTCCTTGTACAGCTTCATCATCTCTTCGGACTGGCGCTGCTTGTCGTTCTTGTAGCGCTCCTGGATCTTCTTCATCTCGGGCTGCAGCGTCTGCATGGCCCGGGTCGCCTTGATCTGCTTCACGAAGAGCGGGATCAGGCAGATACGGATCAGAATCACCAGGGACACGATGGACAAGCCCCAGGCCCACCCGGTGTCAGGGCCGAAAATGTGGCCGTACACCGTGTGGAACTGGACGATGACCCAGGAAACGGGTGTCGTGATGAAGCTGAAAAGATTGGCAATCGTGTCCACTAATCAAGCTCCTTGAGCATGGGACGGGGTCTCGGCGGCCGGGCTCGGGACAGTGGGCTCCCCGATGGCCGGTTCGGCGGCGGAGGTCCCGCCCCTGCGTGTACGCCAGGCGTTACGCAGCAATTCGTGCCAGCGCGGACGCTTGCGTGGCGGAACATGGTCCACACCACCCAGCGACCACGGATTGCACCGCAGGATGCGCCAGGCGGTTAGTGCCGTTCCCTTGATCGCACCGTGCCGGTCGATGGCTGTGTAGCCGTATCGGGAGCACGACGGGTAGTACTTGCAGACCGGCCCGAGCAACGGGCTGATCGTCCACTGGTACAGCTTGATGAGAGCAAGCAGTGGGTACTTCATCGCGCGCCCCCTCCCAGCAGCCGCTGCAGGGCGGCATCCAGGTCTCGGGCCAGCTGTTCATGGTCGGCGTCACCCGCACCGGGCAGCGCTCGTACGACTACCAGGCTACCGGGGGGCAACAGGGCGACTCGGTCGCGCATCAAATGGCGAAGTCTGCGCTTCACCTTGTTGCGGACGACCGCTCCGCCCACGGCTTTGCTCACGACGAAACCCGCACGCGTCGAGGGAGCGCTCTCCCCAGGCGCGTGCGGGTCCGGTGCACCGCTACGTAGATGGACGACGAGAAGCGGGCGTCCGGCCCGGCGTCCTCGGCGTACCGCGGTCGCGAAGTCTTCGCGCCGCCTCAGCCGATGCTCGGTAGGCAGCACGAGATCATGACCTGTGAGTAATCAGGCGGACAGGCTCGCGCGACCCTTGCCACGGCGGTTCGCGAGAATCGCGCGGCCGGCACGGGTACGCATCCGCAGGCGGAAGCCGTGGGTCTTGGCGCGACGACGGTTGTTCGGCTGGAAGGTGCGCTTGCTCACTCGGGGGCTCCAGAAAGAATCGGTGGTGGCGGGGTGCCGTCCTGGCTGTCACCGTGCGCCCACGAGGAAACTCGCATTACGCCCGAGTGCACCGCTTCCCGATCGCTCTTCGCGATCTGTGCCCATCGGAGGCAGGCGGCAGCAGCCATCGACAACTCGACCTGGTTACGGTACGCGCGGCTACGCCATCCGGTCAAACCAACCTCCGGCAGGGGACACTATCCACAGGCTGGGGACAACAACTTGAACCGCACCCGTCGCCCTGACTACCGTGGCTGAACTCCGATTCGTTCCCTTCCCGCCGCCCCAGCGGTTTTGTTCCCCCCGCCCCAAGCGACTGACTTCCCAACCTGTTCCCAGAACCACACGTTCGTGGGACCCGTGAGAGAGCGTGCCCCGTGGCTGACGTACCTGCCGATCTTGCCGCAGTGTGGCCACGCGTACTGGAGCAACTTCTGGGCGAGGGCCGCGGGCAGGGTGTCGAGGGGAAGGACGAGCACTGGATCAAGCGCTGTCAGCCCTTGGCCCTCGTCGCCGACACCGCTCTGCTCGCCGTCCCCAACGAGTTCGCCAAGAACGTACTGGAAGGCCGTCTCGCCCCGATCGTCAGCGAGACACTGAGCCGCGAGTGCGGGCGCCCCATCCGGATCGCCATCACCGTCGACGACTCCGCGGGCGAGCCCTCCATGCCCGCCCCGCCCCGCTACGAGGAGCCCGAGCTCCCCGCCGGACCGGCCCAGGGCCGTGACCCGTACGAGAGCCAGGGCCGCGAGGACCGCGGCGGCTACGAGGGCGGCGCGTACGACGGCGCGCAGAACCGGGACAAGCGCGGGGCGTACGAGGGCCAGGGACGGGACGAGCGCGGCGGCTACGACGCCGATCAGGGCCGCGACGACCGCGGCGCGTACGAGCCGCAGGGCCGTGAGGACCGCGCTCCGTACGACTCCCGTCGCGACGGGTACGAGGGCTACGGCCGCCACCGCGCGGACGACCACCGCGGCGGTCGCGCCGAACCGCTGCCCGGTGCCCCGGGCGACCAGCTCCCGACCGCCCGTCCCGCGTACCCGGACTACCAGCGCCCGGAACCGGGCGCCTGGCCGCGCCACTCCCAGGACGACTACGGCTGGCAGCAGCAGCGCCTCGGCTTCCCCGAGCGGGACCCCTACGCCTCGCCGCAGCAGGACTACCGGCCCCAGTCGGTGGAGCGCCCGTCCTACGAGCAGCAGCGCCCCGACTACGACCAGCGCCCCGACCGCCGCGATCTGCAGAATCCGTCCGACGGCGGCCAGGGGCGCAGGGGCATTCCCTCTCTGCCGTCCGCGGGCGGTGCCCCCGGGCCGAAGTCCGCGCAGCCTGCGCCGGCCCCGGGCGAGCCCACCGCGCGGCTGAACCCGAAGTACCTCTTCGACACGTTCGTGATCGGCGCCTCGAACCGCTTCGCGCACGCCGCCGCCGTGGCCGTCGCCGAGGCGCCGGCGAAGGCGTACAACCCCCTGTTCATCTACGGGGAGTCGGGACTCGGCAAGACGCACCTGCTGCACGCGATCGGGCACTACGCGCGCAGCCTCTACCCGGGAACCCGGGTGCGGTACGTGAGCTCGGAGGAGTTCACCAACGAGTTCATCAACTCCATCCGCGACGGCAAGGGCGACAGCTTCCGCAAGCGGTACCGGGAGATGGACATCCTGCTCGTCGACGACATCCAGTTCCTCGCGGACAAGGAGTCGACGCAGGAGGAGTTCTTCCACACCTTCAACACCCTGCACAACGCGAACAAGCAGATCGTGCTCTCCAGCGACCGGCCGCCCAAGCAGCTCGTCACACTGGAGGACCGGCTGCGCAACCGCTTCGAGTGGGGTCTGATCACCGACGTCCAGCCGCCCGAGCTGGAGACCCGTATCGCCATCCTCCGCAAGAAGGCGGTCCAGGAGCAGCTCAACGCCCCGCCGGAGGTGCTGGAATTCATCGCGTCCCGGATCTCGCGCAACATCCGCGAGCTGGAGGGCGCGCTGATCCGGGTGACGGCGTTCGCGTCGCTCAACCGGCAGCCGGTGGACCTCGGTCTGACGGAGATCGTCCTCAAGGACCTGATCCCGGGCGGCGAGGACTCGGCCCCCGAGATCACCGCGCCCGCGATCATGGCGTCCACAGCCGACTACTTCGGGCTCACGGTGGACGATCTGTGCGGGTCCTCGCGCAGCCGTGTCCTGGTGACGGCACGGCAGATCGCCATGTACCTGTGCCGTGAGCTCACGGATCTGTCGTTGCCGAAGATCGGCGCGCAGTTCGGCGGCCGCGACCACACGACCGTGATGCACGCGGACCGCAAGATCCGTGCGCTGATGGCCGAGCGCCGTTCCATCTACAACCAGGTCACCGAGCTCACGAACCGCATCAAGAACGGCTGACGAAGGTCCCCGTCGGCCGACGGAGACCGACGGAGACCGACGGAGACCGACGGAGACCGACGGAGACCGACGGAGACCGACGGAGACCGACGGAGACCGACGGAGACCAGCCGAAGGGCGTCCAGGGACATCGTCCCTGG
>NZ_JBHYXD010000010.1:83649-95556 GCF_042751995.1 Streptomyces sp. NPDC059371
CCCGCCCCCCTCCCTCTGCCCCCGCCGCCCCCCCCCGCCCCCCCGCCCCCCGCCGGTCGCGCGCGCGGCCCCCCCCCCCCCCCCCCCCCCTTCGCCGTTCCCGCCCTCGCTCCGGCTCCTGTCGCGCGCTCCCGTCTCGCCTTCCCGCCCTCTGCTCACGCCTCTGTCCCGCACCGGTTCACGCACCTTCTGAGGGCTCCCGGGCCGCCTCCCGAGAGCTCCACGGCCGCCTCTGGAGGGCTCCGGGACCGCGTTCCGGGGGTTCCGGGCCCGTTGGCGGCGCTACCGACTCGACATCTGCTGTTCGAATCCGAGCCTGGTTACGGCCACTCTCCACAGATGTGGTGACTTTTTTCCGTCCACATCCTGGGGACTGGGAAGTTGTCCAGATCGTTTCCACAGGTAGCACTGTTGAAAGGTCATCAGACCAGGTCAGCTGCCTGTGGATTCGTGGATGAAGACTCTCCACAGCCTGTGGACAGAGAGAAGATCCACAGGCTGTGCACCAAGTTGTCCACCGGCGGCCCACAGGCTGAGGTCAGTTGTCCCCAGCGATCCCCGGCTTCTCCACATCTCTGTCCACTGTTCGGCAACGCGCCGCGCCATCTCACCGCGTCGAGTGAAAGGCGTCACACCGAGGTGCCGGATTGGCCTGTGGGGAACGTGGGTAAAGCTGGGGACGGCGCTGGGGAGAAGTCGCCCCCGGCTGTGGACCGAGTGTGCAGAACTTTTCGTCGTCCACAGAGACCCCGAGTTGTCCACCGCCTTCACCCACAGGGTCGGTGGACAAAAAATCGCCTCTGAGCTGCGAAAACGGGGTTATCCACGGTATCCACAGCCCCTACTACTAAGACCAACTAGAGAGAGCTTGGGAATCGTTTCGAAGTGGGGGCTGTGCACAACTTGCTCTCGGCGGCCCGACTGCCGCTCGGCACGACTTGACCCCGAGGGGCAACGACTGTCAGCGCGGTGCGTCAGACTGGTCCCCGGTGTCCTGCCCCGAAGCAGTCGGGACGACACCGAGTCAGACGACGAAGGCCAGCAGGGCGAGAGCGCCGGCAACAGACGGAGGCGGCAACGGTGAAGATCCGGGTGGAACGCGACGTACTCGCGGAGGCAGTGGCCTGGGCGGCACGCAGCCTCCCGGCCCGTCCGCCGGCTCCTGTGCTCGCCGGCCTCCTCCTGAAGGCCGAAGAGGGCGCACTGAGCCTCTCCAGCTTCGACTACGAGGTCTCGGCGCGGGTCTCCGTGGACGCGGAGATCGACGAGGAGGGCACGGTCCTTGTGTCCGGCCGCCTCCTCGCGGACATCTGCCGTGCGCTCCCCAACCGGCCGGTGGAGATTTCCACAGACGGTGTACGGGCGACCGTGGTCTGCGGATCCTCGCGGTTCACACTCCACACCCTGCCTGTGGAGGAGTACCCGTCACTGCCCCAGATGCCGTCGGCGACGGGCACCGTCCCCGGTGAGGTCTTCGCCTCCGCCGCCGCCCAGGTGGCCATCGCCGCCGGGCGCGACGACACGCTCCCCGTGCTCACCGGTGTGCGCATCGAGATCGAGGGCGACAAGGTCACCCTGGCGTCCACCGACCGCTACCGCTTCGCGGTCCGCGAGTTCCTGTGGAAGCCGGAGAACCCCGAGGCGTCCGCCGTCGCCCTGGTGCCCGCCAAGACGCTCCTGGACACCGCCAAGGCCCTCACGGGCGGCGACAGCGTGATCCTGGCGCTGTCCGGCTCCGGCGCGGGCGAGGGACTGATCGGCTTCGAGGGCGCCGGGCGTCGTACGACCACCCGTCTGCTCGAAGGCGACCTCCCGAAGTACCGCTCGCTGTTCCCGACGGAGTTCAACTCGATCGCCGTCATCGAGACCGCCCCCTTCGTGGAGGCCGTCAAGCGTGTGGCCCTGGTCGCCGAGCGCAACACCCCCGTGCGGCTGAGCTTCGAGCAGGGCGTGCTGATCCTGGAGGCCGGTTCCAGCGACGACGCACAGGCTGTGGAAAGGGTCGACGCCCAGCTCGAGGGCGACGACGTCTCGATCGCCTTCAACCCGACGTTCCTGCTCGACGGCCTGAGCGCCATCGACTCCCCGGTGGCCCAGCTCTCCTTCACGACGTCCACGAAGCCGGCACTGCTCAGCGGCAGGCCCGCACTGGACGCCGAGGCGGACGAGGCTTACAAGTACCTGATCATGCCGGTGCGTCTGTCCGGCTGACCCCGTGGCCCGCCGGTCCCCCGGGCCGGCGGGCGCACCGCGGGCGGGCATACGTCTGAGCGGGTATGCCCACAGATGTGCGTGAGTTCCACCGGTGCCCGAAAGGCGTGGGTGGTACCCCCCGGTCTAGGCTCGGACCCAGGTACGAGAGTGCCCTCACGCCACGTCGCAACCCCTAAGGAACAACTGATGGAGCTCGGTCTCGTCGGCCTCGGCAAGATGGGCGGCAACATGCGCGAGCGGATCCGCCGCGCAGGTCACACCGTCATCGGATACGACCGCAACCCGGACCTCGCCGATGTCCACAGCCTGGAAGAACTTGTGGGCAGGCTCAAGGGCCCGCGCGTGGTGTGGGTCATGGTTCCCGCGGGCGCCGCGACCCAGTCCACCGTCGACGAGCTGGCCGCCCTGCTGGAACCGGGCGACGTCGTCGTGGACGGCGGCAACTCGCGCTGGACGGACGACGAGAAGCACGCCGTCGAGCTGGGCATCAAGGGCATCGGCTTCGTCGACTGCGGAGTCTCCGGCGGTGTCTGGGGCCTGGAGAACGGCTACGCGCTGATGTACGGCGGTCACGCCGAGCACGTCGCCGCCGTGCAGCCGATCTTCGACGCGCTCAAGCCCGAGGGCGACTTCGGAGCGGTGCACGCCGGCAAGGTCGGCGCGGGCCACTTCGCGAAGATGGTCCACAACGGCATCGAGTACGCGATGATGCAGGCTTACGCCGAGGGCTGGGAACTGCTCGAGAAGGTCGACTCCGTCACGGACGTGCGCGAGGTCTTCCGTTCCTGGCAGGAAGGCACGGTCATCCGCTCCTGGCTGCTCGACCTCGCGGTCAACTCCCTGGACGAGGACGAGCACCTGGAGAAGCTCAAGGGCTTCGCGCAGGACTCCGGCGAGGGCCGGTGGACGGTGGAGGCCGCCATCGACCACGCGGTGCCGCTGCCCGCGATCACCGCGTCGCTCTACGCCCGTTTCGCCTCGCGGCAGGACGACTCGCCGCAGATGAAGATGATCGCGGCGCTGCGCAACCAGTTCGGCGGCCACGCCGTAGAGAAGGCCTGATCGAGGCCCCGGGTTCTCCGCACCCGGGGTTCCCCCGGTTGTCCACAGCCGGGGGAAGAACCTGAGGACCGGGGTCCGCACGGACCCCGGAGAGAACCCGCAACACCCGAAACACCACGCTGGGGGAGGTCGGCGAACGACCATGCACGTCACGCATCTGTCGCTGGCCGACTACCGCTCGTACGCCCGGGTGGAGGTCCCGCTGGACCCGGGCGTCACCGCGTTCGTGGGGCCCAACGGACAGGGCAAGACGAACCTGGTCGAGGCCGTCGGCTACCTCGCGACCCTCGGCAGCCACCGCGTCTCCTCGGACGCGCCGCTCGTCCGCATGGGTGCCGACCGGGCGATCATCCGGGCCAATGTCCGCCAGGGAGAACGCGTTCAGCTCATCGAGCTGGAGCTGAACCCCGGCAAGGCCAACCGCGCCCGCATCAACAGGTCCTCCCAGGTCAGACCCCGTGACGTCCTCGGCATCGTACGAACCGTCCTGTTCGCGCCCGAGGACCTCGCCCTGATCAAGGGCGATCCCGGGGAGCGCCGCCGGTTCCTCGACGAACTGATCACCGCCCGCTCCCCGCGCATGGCGGGTGTCCGGTCCGACTACGACCGGGTCCTCAAACAGCGCAACACCCTCCTGAAGTCGGCCGCGCTGGCCCGCCGGCACGGCGGCCGCACCATGGACCTGTCCACGCTCGACGTGTGGGACCAGCACCTCGCGCGCGTGGGCGCCGAGCTGATGGCCCAGCGGCTCGACCTGGTCGCCGCGCTCCAGCCGCTCGCCGACAAGGCGTACGAGCAGCTCGCGCCCGGCGGCGGGCCCGTCGCCCTCGAGTACAAGGCGTCCTCGCCCGGCGTCGAGGGCCACGCCCGCGAGGAGCTCTACGGGCAGCTCATGACCGCCATGGAGGAGACCCGCAAGGCGGAGATCGAGCGCGGGGTGACCCTCGTGGGTCCCCACCGGGACGACCTCGTCCTCAAGCTCGGCCAGTTGCCCGCCAAGGGATACGCCTCGCACGGCGAGTGCTGGTCCTACGCGCTCGCGCTGCGCCTCGCCTCGTACGACCTGCTCAGGGCCGAGGGCAACGAGCCGGTGCTGGTCCTCGACGACGTCTTCGCGGAGCTGGACAGCCGCAGGCGCGAGCGTCTCGCGGAACTCGTCGCCCCCGGTGAGCAGGTCCTCGTGACCGCCGCGGTGGACGACGACGTACCGGATGTTCTGGCCGGGGCGCGGTACGCCGTGTCCGAAGGCACGGTGGAGCGCCTATGACGGAGAACACATCGGGAACGGGTGCCGAGGGCGCGTCCGGTGCCGCACCCCGCAAGAAGACCCCGGAGCCGTCCGGCGTCGACCTCGCGCGCGTGGCGCTGCGGGCCGCGAAGGAGCAGGCACGCGCGCGTGGGGACGCGGCCCAGCAGAAGAAGCAGGCGCGCCGCGGCGGCGGCCTGCGCTCCGGTTCGGGTGCCGACGGACGCGACCCCATGGCGCTCGGCTCCGCCATCAACCGGCTCCTCACCGAGCGCGGCTGGGAGACACCGGCCGCGGTGGGCGGCGTGATGGGCCGCTGGCCGCAGATCGTCGGCGACGACCTGGCCAAGCACTGCGTTCCGCTGCGTTACGACGACGACCCGGCCGAGCGGGTACTCACGGTGCAGTGCGACTCGACCGCCTGGGCGACCCAGCTGCGCCTGCTGGCGCCGCAGCTCGTCGCGCGGCTCAACCAGGACCTCGGTCACGGCACCGTGCGCCTGATCAAGGTCCAGGGACCCTCGGGCCCTCCGCGCCGGTACGGGCCGCTGCGCGCTCCGGGCAGCACGGGGCCCGGCGACACCTACGGGTGACCCGCCGAGCCGGGTGACCGGCCGGCCCGGGTACTCGGCCGGCCCGGGTGGCCACCGGGCCGGGAGATCGTGGCCGGCCCAGTTTGACCCGGCCCAGGCCATGCCAGACCGGGATTGGGCGGATGGCGATGGGCGAATTCCGGCCGTCGTCCGAGGCGGAGCCGAGCCGTGCCGCGCCCCGTTTCGGGGTGTGCGCCGCCGCCGCGCGGCACAGGAGGCGACCGGTCACCGCGCGTCCGAACCCTTCACCGATCCCGCCCGCGGACGACCCCGTGTTCCTCCGCCTGCCCGGTGACCCTCACCCGGGGGGTGCGACGCTCTCCGCCACCTCCTGCCCGGCGATCCGGGAAACCACCCGTACCCGCTGATCAGAGGCTTGTCGGCGCCTGTCCGAAGGCAGCCTTTTCGACCCGGCGGGACCCTGCTCGACGGGCTCCGGCAGGCCTCCCCGGGCGGCCGCGAGCGACGGTGGACCGCGACCTGACCCGTCAGTAGTCGGGGCTTGACACTCGGAAGGGCTGAGTGCCGCTGTAAGCCTCTTTGGGCCCGGGTCCGCATATGGGGAGTCGGGCGAGACCGGTTCAGGGCGGCACATGCGGACTCAGGTACCGGCAAACCCCCATCACTGTCAGAGCTACCGGTAGACTGGAAGCTAATCCCGCCCCACTAGTGGGACGCACCGAGCAACGCTGACTAAGGCTTACCACCGCAACACGCCGCAGCCGCTCCGGCCACCCGCCGGGAGTTCGGCTTGTGCTGTGCCAGAAAGGGCGCTTCGTGGCCGATTCCGGCAACCCCAACGAGAACATCCCGTCCACCGACACCGGCGCGAACGGCGAGGTCACTTCCTCGTACGACGCCAGTGCCATCACCGTCCTCGAGGGTCTGGACGCGGTCCGCAAGCGACCTGGCATGTACATCGGCTCGACCGGTGAGCGTGGACTCCACCACCTCGTGTACGAGGTGGTGGACAACTCGGTCGACGAGGCGCTGGCCGGCCACGCGGACACGATCGACATCACGATCCTCCCGGACGGCGGCGTGCGCGTCGTCGACAACGGCCGCGGCATCCCGGTGGGCATCGTCGCCTCCGAGGGCAAGCCGGCCCTCGAGGTCGTGCTGACCGTGCTGCACGCGGGCGGCAAGTTCGGCGGCGGCGGCTACGCGGTCTCCGGTGGTCTGCACGGCGTCGGCGTCTCCGTCGTCAACGCCCTGTCGAGCAAGATCTCCGTCGAGGTCAAGACCGACGGCCACCGGTGGACGCAGGACTACAAGCTGGGCGTCCCGACGGCCCCCATCTCCCAGCACGAGGCCACGGACGAGACCGGCACCTCGGTTACCTTCTGGGCCGACGCGGACATCTTCGAGACCACGGAGTACTCCTTCGAGACGCTCTCCCGGCGTTTCCAGGAGATGGCGTTCCTCAACAAGGGTTTGACGATCAAACTCACTGATGAGCGCGATTCGGCGAAGGCCGTCGCCGGGGCGGACGAGGCGGGTGCTGACGAGAAGGACGAGGTCAAGACCGTCACGTACCACTACGAAGGCGGCATCGTCGACTTCGTGAAGTACCTCAACTCCCGCAAGGGAGAGGCGGTGCACCCCACCGTCATCGACCTCGAAGCCGAGGACAAGGACAAGAGTCTGTCCCTCGAGGTCGCGATGCAGTGGAACAGCGGCTACAGCGAGGGCGTGTACTCCTTCGCCAACATCATCCACACGCACGAGGGCGGCACGCACGAGGAAGGCTTCCGCGCGGCGCTGACCTCACTCATCAACAAGTACGCGCGCGACAAGAAGCTGCTTCGCGAGAAGGACGACAACCTCACGGGTGACGACATCCGCGAGGGTCTGACCGCGATCATCTCGGTCAAGCTGAGCGAGCCCCAGTTCGAGGGCCAGACCAAGACCAAGCTGGGCAACACGGAGGCCAAGACCTTCGTCCAGAAGGCGGTCTACGAGCACCTGAACGACTGGCTGGACCGCAACCCGAACGAGGCCGCGGACATCATCCGCAAGTCCATCCAGGCGGCCACCGCGCGAGTGGCGGCCCGCAAGGCGCGTGACCTCACCCGCCGCAAGGGACTCCTGGAGTCGGCGTCCCTGCCGGGCAAGCTCTCCGACTGCCAGTCGAACGATCCGACCAAGTGCGAGATCTTCATCGTCGAGGGTGACTCCGCCGGCGGCTCGGCCAAGTCCGGCCGTAACCCCCAGTACCAGGCGATCCTCCCGATCCGCGGAAAGATCCTCAACGTCGAGAAGGCGCGGATCGACAAGATCCTGCAGAACCAGGAGATCCAGGCACTGATCTCCGCCTTCGGCACCGGAGTCCACGAGGACTTCGACATCGCGAAGCTCCGCTATCACAAGATCATCCTGATGGCGGACGCCGACGTCGACGGCCAGCACATCAACACCCTGCTGCTGACCTTCCTGTTCCGCTTCATGCGGCCCCTGGTCGAGGCCGGGCACGTGTTCCTGTCCCGCCCGCCGCTCTACAAGATCAAGTGGGGCCGGGACGACTTCGAGTACGCGTACTCGGACCGCGAGCGCGACGCCCTCATCGAGCTCGGCCGCCAAGCCGGCAAGCGCGTCCGCGAGGACTCGATCCAGCGGTTCAAGGGTCTCGGTGAGATGAACGCCGAGGAACTGCGCATCACGACCATGGACCAGGAGCACCGCGTGCTCGGTCAGGTCACGCTCGACGACGCCGCCCAGGCCGACGACCTGTTCTCGGTCCTCATGGGGGAGGACGTCGAGGCGCGCCGCGCGTTCATCCAGCGCAATGCCAAGGACGTCCGCTTCCTCGACATCTGAGTCGGTCTCAGCTGACCGCGTCAGAAAGGATCTTCACCAGCAATGACCGACGAGAATACTCCGAGCGTTCCTGAAGAGGTCGACAGCACTCTTCGTATCGAGCCCGTCGGGCTCGAGACCGAGATGCAGCGCTCGTACCTCGACTACGCGATGTCCGTCATCGTGTCGCGTGCCCTGCCCGACGTACGGGACGGTCTCAAGCCCGTCCACCGCCGCGTCCTGTACGCGATGTACGACGGCGGCTACCGGCCCGAGAAGGGCTTCTACAAGTGCGCCCGCGTCGTCGGCGACGTCATGGGCACCTACCACCCGCACGGCGACTCCTCGATCTACGACGCGCTGGTCCGCCTCGCGCAGCCGTGGTCGATGCGCATGCCGCTGGTGGACTCCAACGGCAACTTCGGATCTCCCGGCAACGACCCGGCCGCCGCCATGCGGTACACCGAGTGCAAGTTGAAGCCGCTGTCCATGGAGATGGTCCGCGACATCGACGAGGAGACCGTCGACTTCACGGACAACTACGACGGCCGCAACCAGGAGCCGACGGTCCTGCCGGCGCGCTTCCCGAACCTGCTGATCAACGGCTCCGCCGGTATCGCCGTGGGTATGGCCACCAACATCCCGCCGCACAACCTGCGCGAGGTCGCGGCGGGCGCCCAGTGGTACCTGGAGAACCCCGAGGCCTCCCACGAGGAGCTTCTGGACGCCCTGATCGAGCGCATCAAGGGCCCCGACTTCCCCAGCGGCGCGCTGGTCGTGGGCCGCAAGGGCATCGAGGAGGCGTACCGCACGGGTCGTGGCTCCATCACGATGCGCGCGGTCGTCGACGTCGAGGAGATCCAGAACCGCCAGTGCCTGGTGGTCACCGAACTCCCGTACCAGACCAACCCCGACAACCTCGCCCAGAAGATCGCCGACCTGGTCAAGGACGGCAAGGTCGGTGGTATCGCGGACGTCCGGGACGAGACCAGCTCCCGTACCGGCCAGCGGCTCGTGATCGTCCTCAAGAGGGACGCCGTCGCGAAGGTCGTCCTGAACAACCTCTACAAGCACACCGACCTGCAGACGAACTTCGGCGCGAACATGCTGGCGCTCGTCGACGGTGTGCCGCGCACCCTCTCCCTGGACGCGTTCATCCGCCACTGGGTGACGCACCAGATCGAGGTCATCGTCCGCCGGACGAAGTTCCGGCTGCGCAAGGCCGAGGAGCGCGCGCACATCCTGCGTGGCCTGCTGAAGGCCCTGGACGCCATCGACGAGGTCATCGCGCTCATCCGGCGCAGCGACACCGTGGAGATCGCGCGCGAGGGCCTGATGGGCCTCCTGGAGATCGACGAGATCCAGGCCAACGCGATCCTGGAGATGCAGCTCCGCCGACTGGCCGCCCTGGAACGCCAGAAGATCATCCAGGAGCACGACGAGCTCCAGGCCAAGATCCTCGAGTACAACGAGATCCTCGCCTCGCCGGTGCGCCAGCGCGGCATCATCAGCGAGGAGCTCGCCGCGATCGTCGAGAAGTTCGGCGACGACCGCCGCTCCAAGCTGGTGCCCTTCGACGGTGACATGTCCATCGAGGACCTGATCGCCGAAGAGGACATCGTCGTCACCATCTCGCGCGGCGGCTACATCAAGCGCACCAAGACGGAGGACTACCGCTCGCAGAAGCGGGGCGGCAAGGGCGTCCGCGGCACGAAGCTGAAGCAGGACGACATCGTCGACCACTTCTTCGTGTCGACGACGCACCACTGGCTGCTGTTCTTCACGAACAAGGGCCGGGTCTACCGCGCCAAGGCCTACGAGCTCCCGGACGCCGGCCGTGACGCGCGTGGACAGCACGTCGCCAACCTGCTGGCCTTCCAGCCGGACGAGGCGATCGCCGAGATCCTCGCGATCCGCGACTACGAGGCGGCGCCGTACCTGGTGCTGGCCACGAAGGGCGGACTGGTCAAGAAGACGCCGCTCAAGGATTACGATTCGCCCCGTTCCGGGGGTGTTATCGCGATCAACCTGCGCGAGACGGAGGACGGATCCGACGACGAACTGATCGGAGCCGAGCTCGTCTCCGCAGAGGACGATCTGCTTCTGATCAGCAAGAAGGCGCAGTCGATCAGGTTCACGGCGACGGATGACGCCTTGCGACCGATGGGCCGTGCGACCTCGGGCGTCAAGGGCATGAGCTTCCGCGAGAGCGACGAGCTTCTCTCGATGAATGTTGTTCGACCCGGTACGTTCGTGTTCACTGCCACAGACGGTGGGTACGCGAAGCGGACCGCCGTCGACGAGTACCGCGTCCAGGGTCGCGGCGGCCTCGGAATCAAGGCCGCCAAGATCGTCGAGGACCGCGGGTCCCTCGTCGGCGCGCTGGTGGTCGAGGAGACCGACGAGATCCTCGCCATCACACTGTCCGGTGGTGTGATTCGTACGCGAGTCAACGAGGTCAGGGAGACGGGCCGTGACACCATGGGCGTCCAACTGATCAACCTGGGCAAGCGCGATGCCGTGGTCGGCATCGCTCGTAACGCCGAGGCCGGCCGGGAGGCGGAGGAGGTCGACGGCGTCGAAGCCGTGGACGAGACCGCTGAAGGCATCGAGGCCGTCGGTACGGAAGAGGGCGAGCCGTCCTCGGCCGAGTAGCGCGAGGAGTGAGTCGTCGTGAGTGGAGCCACGGGCGCCGGATCGACCGGTACGGAAACGGACGGCGGCCGTGGCACCGCCATGGACGGGACTGACTCCCATGAGTCTCATGGATCCCAGGGGGGAACTGTGACGGACACCCGAGGCCAGCAGGCCCAGCAGCACGCGGGCGGGCAGGCGGCCCCGGTCGGGGCCCCGGTCGCCCCGGGCACGCCGCCGGTGGCACCGACCCCGGCGGCATCACCGCTGCCGGGCGAGCGGCACGGGCAGCAGCCCGCGCAGCCGTATCACCCGCCGCAGGCGTACCCGGCGCAGCAGCAGCCGACGGGCGCGGTCCGCCGGCCGCGCACCGGCGCGCGCACGACGCCGCGCGTGCGCAAGGCACGGCTGCGGGTGGCCAAGGCCGACCCGTGGTCGGTCATGAAGGTCAGCTTCCTGCTCTCCATCGCGCTCGGCATCTGCACGATCGTGGCGGCGGCAGTGCTGTGGATGGTCATGGACGCGATGGGCGTCTTCTCGACCGTCGGCGGCACGATCTCCGAGGCGACAGGGTCGAACGAGTCCAACGGCTTCGACCTCCAGTCGTTCCTCTCGCTCCCGCACGTCCTGATGTTCACGTCGGTCATCGCGGTCATCGACGTGGTCCTCGCGACCGCTCTGGCGACCCTCGGAGCGTTCATCTACAACCTCTCCGCCGGCTTCGTCGGCGGCGTGGAGCTGACCCTCGCAGAGGACGAGTGAGGGCGCGTTCAAACGCCCTCCGACTATCGATTTTGGGACTGGCCGCGTCGTGCGCTAATCTTCAGAGGTCAGCGCGCGGGACACACACCGCAAAGCGCGGCGGGGCTATAGCTCAGTTGGTTAGAGCGCATCCCTGATAAGGATGAGGCCACAGGTTCAAATCCTGTTAGCCCCACCAGTTCGAAGACCTCCAACCCTCAGGGTTGGGGGTCTTCGGCGTTTACGACGACTCCTGCTGGCGAGGTGCCACGGGCAACCCCGATGCCTCTGAAGGGCCCGGCAGCGGTCACTGTCACGGTCACGGCCACAGGCAGGATCCCTTCGAGCGCGGGAAGTACGACAGGGGCTCCCGCGGCTGGATCCGTCCTCTGTGCGTTTCTCGTCGTGGCGCTCACCTGGGCCTCTGGGCCCCGCAGATGGCGGCGCTCGTCTTCGGCGACCCTCTTCGGTACTGAGGTCCCGTGTTCCCGTGCGGGTGCCGCTGGAGCCGCGCATGCCGAAGGCCCGGGGACTGGTGCGAGTGGCCCGGGCCGGGGCCGGGGTGGGTTGTTGGCTAGTTCGCCGCGACATGAGGGTGTGTGGGGTGTGTTATACACATAT
>NZ_JBHYXD010000010.1:95566-110492 GCF_042751995.1 Streptomyces sp. NPDC059371
ATCTATCTCGCGCCCAGTGTCCGTTCGTCCGCCCCGGTTCCCCCGGGGGGGGGCGGCGGGCCCGGCCACCCCCACCGCCCCGGACAAATGCCCGGCCCCCCGGGCCCGTGCCCTGGGTGCTTTGTACGCAAGTTCGCCGCTACTTCAGGGTGTCTGTGAGGGGTTACGGGCCACACGCCGCGGAGTGCGCGACGGGCCGCGTGGACAGCCGTGTGGAACAGGAGGAGGGGCTGAGTACCGCCGGCTCACGGAGCTTCACGGACCTTCACGGAGCTTCACGGTGGTTTCGGGGCTTCACGGAGTCGTCGGGTCGCATGCCTCGGAAACGGCCGGGGTTTCGGTGTTCCGTGCCTTCCGCCGTACCGAGTTCGCGTACGGCGCTTCCCGTCAGTCCTGGTGCCCGCGTCGGCGCCGTCGTGGCGCCCGGATCGGCGTCCGGTTCAGCGTTGGAGCTGAGCCACCGGCGTGAGGGCCCCCAGGGGCTCCGTACCGGGCGCCGCGAGGGCCTCCGGCCCTGAACAGCTTTCGGGTTCCGCGAGGCCTTCCAGGCTGCCGGGAGCGGCGGGGTCCGCCGTGCCGTCGTCCGCCGGCGCGCGGTGGCGGCAGCTCGGCGAGGAGCCGTGCGCCTCGGCGCGGATGCGTTGCTTCATCGTGGGGGGCAGCGCCCGGCTGTAGGACCAGGCCCAGGAGGCCGGGGCCTGGGCGATCGCCGGGGCCGCCACCGAGGTCTCGGTGTTGCGGGCCGGGCCGGCCTGCGGTACCGCGGCGGCCGCGGTGGTGGTGACGAGTCCGAGCGTCGTGCACAGCGCCAGGAAGGCGGTGACGATCGCGCTCCACAGCTTCATGACCTTGTTCTGGGTCACGGCCCCTCACTTTCGGGTCGGGCGATTTGCGTACTTTCCTCATGATGTGTATGCGGGCCGTGAAGTGGTGGACCTGCGCCCGTGGCGCGTTGATGTTCAGATGAACACCACCCGGATGGTCGCAAGTGATCGGGAAAGTCCGTGGATGACCGTAGAAGTCGCAATATGTGGCATGTGATCACCGTGAGATCGGAGCGGTCGCCTCCCGGTCTACCCCCGGGCGCGGGGCCGCAGTTGAGGGCCGATCCAGGTCACCGATCGATATCGGTCGGTGTGTATAGTCGGGCGCCAGAAGTCCCCTACGTCAACGAAGGACGAGGTCGCGCGGTGAAGAAGCTTCTCCTGGTCGCACTGGCCGCCATCGGCGGGCTCCTCGTGTACCGCCAGATCCAGGCGGATCGCGCCGAGCAGGATCTGTGGACGGAGGCGACCGACTCCGTGCCCACGGGTTCGTGAGGATCGACAACAGTCTCGGAGCAGACCCCGGCCGCCTCGCGGTCGGGGTTTTGTGTTTTCCCGGAACCCGGGCCGGTTCACGAAAGCAGGCGAACCGGAACGAATCGGTTGCGGGGGTCGGAGCGGTGACGGTTCGGCCGCTTCCTTTCGGCCGCTCCCAGGCATAGCCCGGGTGTCGCGGTGGCCGACGGTGCAGGATGGTGCGCGCCAGGGGGGCTTTCGACGGGGGGCGCGTGATGGGGCGGCGCACGAAGGGTCGGCGTGCCGGAGGCCGGTGTGCGAGGTCGTGGCACGGCCGGATCCTCGCGGCCACGGCAGCGGCGGCCGCGCTGTGCGTGACCCTCGCACCCGCGGGCCGGGCCGTCGCAGCCCCCCGGACCGCCGCCCCTCGTACCGCCGAGGCACGGACCGCCGATGCGAGGACCACCGCGGAAGGCGTGAGCACGGCCGCCGACGATACGTCCGGGCCGTACGCCTTCGCCGAGGACGCCGACACCGTCAACGGCACGTCCGGCACGACCGACTCCGTACTCCTGCGGCCCGGCCGGACGTACAGGAGCTTCGTCGGGGTTGCGGGGAGGGACGGCAGGCTGTACTACCGCCTCGAACTCGACGCCGTCTCCGACGCGTACGTCTCCGTCACCGCCGTCCCCCGGCCCGGCGCGACCGTCTCCTACTCGGACGGCCTCAAGGTCTCCCTGCAGGACGCCAACGGCCGCAACTGCTCCTTCACCGGCACCGTCCACTTCGGCGCCACCCAGAGCCCGCACCCCATCGCAGCCTGGGCGTCCCGCGAGACGAGCGGTGAGCAGTACGCGTGCCAGGCGGCGGGGACGTACTACGTGGTCGTCGAACGCACCGGAGCGGCGGGCGCGACGAGCGGTACGACGGGTCCTTCGGACACGGGGTCCTCCGCGTCCCGTCCCTGGGACCTCGAGCTCGGCTATGTGTCGGAGCCCGGTCTGAAGAAGGTGTCCGGCCCCACGAGCGCTCCGGAAACCTGGAACTCCGCGTCGCCCGAGGCGGTCGTCGGGGACGCGAAGCACCGCGGCGGCGGCGCGGGATTCAGCGGGGCCGCCCCGCTCGGGCAGGGAGTCTGGAAGGACGGCATCAGCCCAGGACAGACACGCTTCTACAAGGTGCCCGTCGACTGGGGACAGCAGATCTCCGCGACCGCCGACCTGGGCAGCGCGAGCGGTGGGGAGGGCTCTGTCGGCACGGCCCTCGTCATGTCCCTCTACAACCCGGTACGAGGCTTCGTCGACGACGTCGGCTCCGGGTACGACGGCAGCCAGCGGTCCGCCGCGCTCCACCCGCTGCCACCCGTCGCCTACGAGAACCGCTACGCGCTCAACGACCGCGTGAGCGGCATGCGGTTCGCCGGCTCCTACTACCTCGTGGTTCATCTCGCCGCGCAGGTCGCCGAGCGCTTCGGCGAGGGGCCGTTCGGGCTGACGCTGCGGGTGGGTGTCGCCGGAACGGCTGGGAAGGGGCCCGCGTACGACGGGAGACCGACACCCCGGGACGTGTTCGCCGTCCCGGTGGGCGGCTCCGACGACGCGGCCGGCGACGAGACGGCGGACGGCCCGGCCGGCACCGGGAACAGCGGCGGTGACGCCGGCCGCAGCGGGGTCATGAAACTGATCGCCGCGGGCGGTATCGGCGCCGGAACCCTGCTGTCGCTCACGCTGGTGCTGTGGACCGTGATCGCGCGCCGCCGTGCGGGGCGGACCGTCCGGCGCGCACCCGAGGACGCGGACACGGCCTCGGCCTCCCTGCCGATGTCGGCTCCGGCCCCCTGGGAGCACGGGGCGACGCGAAGCCGGTAGCGCCGGCTCCCTCTTTCGCTCTCTTGTACTCAGACCTGGGTCAGCGCCCAGAACCCCACCGCGAAACAGGCCAGTGCGAGCAGCAGCATCGGCATGGCGACCGCTGCGGGCGGCCCCGGGCGCGGCCGTGTGTGCCTCCTGCGGTGTTCCGGACGTGCCGCGGTCTCCGGCGGAACCTGGACGGACCGAGCGGTGTACGAAGCGGTGGAGGCGTACGTGTGCTGCGGCATCGCGGCGGGTGGGACGGGGGACCGGTGCGGGGAGGACGCGTACACGGGAACGGGAGCGGTCGGGGGAGTCGGGGTCGGGGTCGGGTCGAAGGGCGGCGGAGTGAATGGCGCGGACGACGGGGGGAGCGGGAGCGAGGCGGGGGGAGTGGGCGTCTGCCGGTCCGGCCGGGACTCCTGGAAGTGCGGTGTCCGCATGTACGGGGACCGGTCGCCGGAAGGCCCGGTCTGCGGCTGCCGCCGGGGGTCGGCGGGGGCCGCGGGCCGCGGCGGAGGCAGGTGAAAGCTTCCGGTGTCCGACATCGAGGGCGGCCGGGGGGAGGTCCCGGGGGCGGGCTCCTGGGGTGTGTCGTCCGCTGCGGCAGGGGACCGGTCGTCCTGGGCCCCGGGCCGGGGCGGCTGTACGTCGTCGAATGCGCGCCGATGCTGGACGCGGCCGGGCGCGGGCTGAGCCGGTATGTCACCGGGGGTGGGGCGAGCCTGTACGCCATCGGACGCGGGCCGGGGCTGTATGCCGCTGGACGCGGCCCGAGCCGGTATGTAACCGGGGGCGGGACGAGCTCGTACGCCATCCGACGCGGGCCGATGCTGTACGCCGCCGGACGAGGGCCGATCCTGTGCGCCGGGGGACCCGGGCCCAGCCTCTGCGTCGTCGGAGGCGACCGGAAGTCGTATGTGCTCCTGGGCGGGGTCAACTCCCGCTTCCGCGCGGCCCGCTGGGGCCGGCAGGCCGTCCTCGGCGGACCACTGCCCCGAGTCCTGTTCCGCGCCGGTGGAACGGTCCGCCGGTACGCTCCCGGTCCCGAGGCCGCGATGCCCGTCCCCGGAGCCGTACTCGGAGCGGGACGCCTCCTCCGAGCCGGTCGTGGACGTCGAGGCGGGAAGAAGGGCCGAGCGGCCGGAGTCGTCCGAGTCGTATCGCGGGCCGGCGGCTTCGGTGGTGTCCGGAAACCCCTGGGAGGACAGGGTCCGTGAACCTCCCGGCGAATCAGCCCCCCGTCCCGACGGGCCCATGGGCCCGAACCCCTCGGGCAGCGGACCGAGTTGGTCGAAGACCTCGATCAGCTCGTCGTCGGGTCCGGGCTCGGGCAGCAGCTCGACAGCGGCGGCGAGGGCCTTGCGCGCCCCCGTGGCGGTCCGGAACCGGGCGTGCGGATCCGGCTGGAGCAGCATCGCCAGAACCTGCCACAGCGGCTCGGGTATGCCCCGCGGCGCGGACGGCGTGCCGTGCTCGGCGAAGTACTCGATGAGCGCCTTGGCGTCGGGCTTGCTGCCCTCCAGGAGGTACAGGGCGACCAGGCCGACGGCGAACAGGTCGGCGGGGAAATCGGGCTCGGAGCCCAGCATCTGCTCGGGCGCGAAGTAACCCGGCGTCCCCACCACGTAGTTGGTCTCGGTGAGCCGCGGTTCACCCAGCCGCATGGCGATGCCGAAGTCGGACAGACGCAACCGCGGACGGCCCGTGCCCGTCGCTTCGAGGAGCACGTTGGCGGGCTTGATGTCACGGTGCACCACCCCCTCGGCGTGCACGGCGGCGAGACCCGCGAGGAGCTGGTCGGTCAGAACGCAGACGAAAGCGGGAGGCAAGGGGCCGTAGTCGTTGACCAGATGGACCAGGGAGCCCCCGGCGACCAGATCCATCGTGAACAGGACCTTGTCGTCGTCCGCGGCCCAGCTCGCGGGAGCCAGCACATGGGGATGGTCGATCCGCAGCGCCTGTTCCCGCACGAACCGCAGCAGAGCGTGCGCGTCGCTCTGCTGGAGCACCTTGGCGGCCACGTAACGGCGCCGCCGGTGGTCCCACGCGCGCCACACCGCACCGACTCCCCCGCGCCCGATCGGGTCGACCAGTTCGTACCGGCCTGCGAAGACCTCACCCATGGTCGTACGTCGCTCCCCTTCGGCGGTCGGTCCGGAGACCTCTTCCGAGGTGCCCGGCTGCATGACGTGCGGCGGCTGGAAGGCGTCACTGCCTCCAGCGCCGGGCGGTCGGCGGCCGGGCTCGGCTCAGCTCTGGTGGGACTGGTAGTGCGCGACCGCGTCGGACGTACGGCCGGCACCGTAGACCCGGAGGAACTCTGCCAGTTCCGGGTGGGTCGGGGCGAGAGTGTCCGCCGCGTCGATGATGTCTCCGGCCGCGGCCACCGAACGCAGCAGTGACTGGATCTCGCGGACCACCCGCTTGACCGTCGGGGCTCCCGAACTGGTCGTGGACTGTGTGGTGTTGCTGAGCACCGATCCCCCCTGGGACTTCTTGATCTCGTCCATCCGCTCGGTCGCCTCGGCGGCGCTGACGCTCCCGTCGGCGACCTGCCCCGCCAGGTCCTGCAGAAGCTGGACGCGCTGGACCACGGCCGGATTACCGATCTTGGCCCGCTGACCGCTCATCAGCTGCGACAACATGGGTGCGGACAGCCCCAGCACCCCGGCAAGACGCGCCTGGTTCAGACCCAGGTCCTCTATGAGCCTACGGAAGAGCGCCCCCAACGGCTCCCCGTACCAGTTCCGCTGCAGCTCCCGGGCTCTCGCGGTTGCTTCCTGCTGTGCGGCGTCCATTGCGTCTCCCCATCGCTTCCCCAAGTACCGCGGTTCGCGACAGCGAACCACGTCGAGCATCTTACGGAGAGTGGTCGTCCACGGGGACCCCCAATATTTTGCGAGATCCCCTGGGTGACCCGGTACTCTGGTCTGCGGCGCCCGTCGACAGATGGTTCCTGTGGTCGGACGCTCCTCTTACGGGGCCTTAGCTCAGTTGGTAGAGCGCTGTCTTTGCATGGCAGATGTCAGGGGTTCGACTCCCCTAGGCTCCACACACCGGACCGGCCAGACGCCCACAGCGGCGGCTGGCCGGTTTTCGTATGCCCCTGCGTCCGTGTGCGGACCCTGGTGGGGTGGCTCCCTGGTCGGACGGGGTCGCCGGGAAGTGGCCCGCGAAGTGAGACCAGTGACCTGAGTCACAGGGGTGACTTTGCAGAGATTGCAGTTCTTTGCGCAAACGGTACGGGTGATGTGCGGCCCGCGGCCCCGCCGTGCGTACGGCCGACGCGGGGCCGCAGGGGTGACGGGGCTGCCAGGACCCTTGTGTGAGCTGCCGCGCCGGCTGCCCAGTGATCGGTTCGACGCATTCCGTCAACAACATCTCCATGGATGCTGCACACGCGGACCGTTGCAAACGTCATCGTGGGCGGTACGGGTAAATCCCCGCGGAGTGTCGCGGTCGCCCATGCCGGTGTTCCACGTGAAACATCGCGGCGGGGCAGGAGACCCTCAAGTCTCCTGCCCCGCCGCGATGTTGGACGTCAGTGGCGGTCGTCGCGCTCCGCCGCCTTCTCCTCGGCTTCCTTGACCTGGACCTCGGGGTCCAGGTCGGACTGACCGCTGCCGTCGACCGCCGACAGATGCCCTCCCTCGGGCACCTCGGTCGCGGCCGGAGGCTCGACGAGCCAGTCCGGGTTGGCCTGCTTGTCCCACCACTTCCAGGCGGCGAAAGCGCCGCCCGCCAGAAGTCCCAGCACGGCCAGCGTCTTCACGAGACGGCCGGCCCTCGCCCGACGATCGTGCTTGCGAAGCAGCTTCTGGATCTCCTGCGGTGTGACCTGGCCGCGCAGAGCGGCGATGGCCGCCACACCGCGCGCCGCCGCCTCGTCCCGAACGGGCTGGGTCGCGGCCACCGCCTGCTCGATCTTCGGCTTGGAGTAGTCGGCGGCCTGACGAGCCGCCCTGCGGGTGCGGATGGCCGCCTCCTGGGCGACCTGGTCGACCTTCGGCGGCACATGGGTACGGGCCTGCTCAAGGCGCGGTGCGAGATGGGCGTCGTACTGGACGCGGGCCTGTTCGGCGGCCTGCGACACCTTCGGCGCGAGCCGAACACGTGCTTCGGTCGCGTAGTACGAGGCCCTGTCCTTGGCCGTGTCGGCGTAAGGCGCCACCACTTCCGCGGCGTGCAGCACGCTGTCCTTCGCCGAGCCGGTCGCGGCGCGCACGCTGTCGATGCGGGTCACGGGTCTCCTCCTCCTCGGTGGCGTACGTCGGGGGTACCAGGTACCCCCAAAGACACACAGTTCACCTTTCCACCCCTAGGGGGATCATGCCCGCCTATGGGGTCCGGGGCATGTGAGGGCGGGCATCCGTGTCACGGATACCGACTCCCGGAGACTCCAGGGACGGAGCCGGTCAGGTGTCGGTCAGGTGTCGATCAAGTGAGATAGCGGATCAATACGGGGCAACGGGAGCTTGTCGTCGACAATGCCACGGATCGTCTCGGGCCGCTCCCGTCCGGCGCGACTCGACGGGATTTCCGTACGTACGACGTTCCGTATGCCCGACTTTCCGTGGGCACAACGTTCCGTTCGTACCGGGTTCCTCCGAGAGCCGGTATCCGTACGTGCGTCCGGGGGTGGCGGTCAGGGGTCGAGCGGTCCGGTCCGTGCGAGGATCGGGCCGTCAAGAGAAGGCAACGGAAGGCGGATCGTGGCCGAGCAGCTTTACGCCACCCTGAAGACCAGCCAAGGCGACATCGACATCCGGCTCCTGCCGAACCACGCGCCGAAGACGGTCCGGAACTTTGTCGAACTCGCCACGGGTGAGCGCGAGTGGGTCAACCCGGAGACGGGTGTGACATCCATGGACAAGCTGTACGACGGCACGGTCTTCCACCGGGTGATCAGCGGCTTCATGATCCAGGGCGGCGACCCGCTGGGCAACGGCACCGGGGGCCCCGGCTACCAGTTCGAGGACGAGTTCCACCCGGACCTCCGCTTCGACAGGCCCTACCTGCTGGCCATGGCCAACGCCGGCCCCGCCACCAACGGCTCGCAGTTCTTCGTCACCGTCGCCCCGACGGCCTGGCTGACCCGCAAGCACACCATCTTCGGCGAGATCACGGACGCGGCCAGCCAGAAGATCGTGGACGCCATCGCCGGTGCTCCGACCAACCCCCGCACGGAGCGCCCGCTCCACGACATCGTGATCGAATCGGTCGTCGTCGAGACCCGCGAACGCTGAGTCCGCGCCGGGCTCCCGTCCGTGAGTCCGAAGCATCCCGCAGGGAACCAAACGCCCCGTTCATCCGTAAGGATGGACGGGGCGGTGCGTTTGCACCCGGACCCGCCGAGACCGTGTGCGAGCCGTACGGAGATATGAGGGGACCCCATGGACCAGCAGCCGCCCGGCAGCCCGCAGGGCCCGCCGGATCAGGGACCGCAGGACGCCCGGAGCCTGCCCGGCTGCTACCGGCACCCGGACCGCGAGGCCGGTGTGCGCTGTACCCGCTGCGAGCGTCCGATCTGCCCCGAGTGCATGGTCAGCGCCTCCGTCGGCTTCCAGTGCCCCGACTGCGTCCGAGGCGGTTCCGGCACCGGTCACACCCCTGCGGCCAACCAGCCCCGCACCCTCGCCGGCGGCACCGTCGCGTCCGATCCCCGGCTCGTCACCAAGATGCTGATCGGCCTCAACCTGGCCCTCTACCTCGTCCAGGTCGCGGTGGGCGACGCCTTCACCAACAGCTTCGACCTCTTCGGCCGTGCCTGGCTCTCCGGCGAGGTCCAGGGTGTGGCTGAAGGCCAGTGGTACCGCATGGTGACGTCGATGTTCCTGCACGGCGGCGTCATGCACATCCTGTTCAACATGGTCAGCCTGTGGTGGATCGGCGGTCCCCTGGAAGCCGCGCTCGGCCGCGCCCGGTACATCACCCTCTACTTCGTGTCCGG
Source organism: Streptomyces sp. NPDC059371 (assembly GCF_042751995.1). Classification (NCBI taxonomy): domain Bacteria; kingdom Bacillati; phylum Actinomycetota; class Actinomycetes; order Kitasatosporales; family Streptomycetaceae; genus Streptomyces; species Streptomyces sp. NPDC059371. Next base: position 104,650 of record NZ_JBHYXD010000010.1, read on the forward strand.
CCTCGCGGGCAGCGCGCTCAGCTATCTGCTCGCCAGCCCCCAGCAGCCGTCGCTCGGCGCCTCCGGGGCGATCTTCGGCCTGTTCGGTGCCACCGCGGTGCTGATGCGCCGGCTCAACTACGACATGCGCCCGGTCATCGGCCTGCTGGTGGTCAACCTGATCATCAGCTTCTCGCCCGGCTTCAACATCGCCTGGCAGGCGCACGTCGGCGGGCTGATCGGCGGTGTGGTGGTCGGCTACGCCATGGTCCACGCCCCGCGCGAGCGGAGGAACCTCGTCCAGTTCGGGGTGGCCGGGCTGATGCTGGCCGCGGTGGTCGTGGCGACGCTGCTCAGGACGACTCAGCTCACCTGAGAGAGAGCACGGCTCACCTGAGACGTGATGTTGTCCACAGATCACGGTGGATCTTGTGCACGCAGCGCGGGAACAACTGTGCCCCCTGTCACTGACCCGGGTTTCCCCAGGTCGGACAGGGGGCGAACAGGTTTGCGGGGGTCGGTGGGCCAGTCACACCGGCGTCAACCGCCCATTAGTTATCCACAGATCGTCTTTCTTTTCCACCTGTGGACAACTCTTGTGGATAACTCAGTGGAGAGCCGTGGGCAGAACTCGTGCCCACGTCGCTTCCAGGTGAGCGAAGGCGGTCACTTCCACTGCGTGGAGACGCCGAACCCGGCCGCGATGAAGCCGAAGCCGACCACGATGTTCCAGTTGTCGAGCGCGTCGATCGGCAGGGTGCCGTCCGTCACGTAGAAGACGACGATCCAGGCGAGGCCGATGAGGAACATGGCCAGCATGGCCGGTGCGACCCAGGTGTTGCTGGTCAGCTTGATGTTGGTCGCCTGCTTCGCCGGGGGCGGCGTGTAGTCGGCCTTCTTGCGGATACGTGACTTCGGCACGAGGGTCTCTCCTGTCGATGCGCTGCGTGGCCGCGCAGGGAACTGGGGCGGGCTCCGGGGCAGCGTACAAGGGGACACTGAGTGCTCCCCCGGGCGTCCGTTAGCGTAGTGCTTCCGCGGCGCCGAAGGAGATAAGGGTACGTTGAGCAATTCTGCCGACTCCCCCGGGACACATTCCAGTCCTGGCGGTACGCACCGATTCCGGCCCGTACGTGTGCTCACGGTGGCCGTCTTCGCCCTCGCGGGCCTCATCTTCTTCACGAGTTTCGATACGGCCAAGGGTACGAACATCCGTACGGATTCGTCACTGCTGAAGCTCTCCGACCTGATCCAGGAGCGCAGCCACAAGAACGCGACGCTGGACGAGTCCAACGGCAGCCTGCGCCGGGACGTGGACGCCCTCGCCGGCAGCGAGGACGGCAACAGCGCGGCCGGTGACGCCAAGCTCGCGGCGCTGGAGAAGAACGCGGGCACCCAGAAGCTCAAGGGCGAGGCCGTCACGGTCACGCTCAACGACGCCCCGCCGAACGCGACGGCGAAGCTTCCCGGCTACCCCGAGCCGCAGCCCGACTACCTCGTCATCCACCAGCAGGACCTCCAGGCGGTGGTGAACGCCCTGTGGCAGGGCGGCGCCAAGGGGATCAAGGTGATGGACCAGCGGCTGATCTCGACGAGCGCCGTGCGCTGTGTCGGCAACACCCTGATCCTCCAGGGACGCGTCTACTCGCCCCCCTACAAGATCACCGCCATCGGGGACCCGGCGAAGCTCCAGAAGTCGCTCGCCTCCTCCCCGGCGATCCAGAACTACATGGTCTACGTCAACGTCTACGGGCTCGGCTGGAAAGTCGAGGAGAACGGGACGGTGACTCTTCCCGGTTACTCGGGCACAGTGGATCTCCACTACGCGAAGCCTGTGGAGTAGGCGCCCGGACCTCGCGGAGCAGTGGGCGAAGCCCGTGGAGCGAACTGCCGCCGGGGGGCCTTGTGTCGGTGCGAGTGTTCGTCAGGACGACCAGTGAGCTGTGTCTGACCGTCGGCACCCTGGTCGTGCTCTTCGTGGTCTACGTGCTGTTCTGGACGGGGGTCAAGGCCGACAGCGCGATGGACCACCAGATCGAAGTGCTCCAGAAGCAGTGGTCGAAGGGTGCGCCGGCCCGGTCGCCGGAGTCCGGGCCGGACTCGTCGGGGGGCACGGGCGGCGGTGGGACGGCCACCGGAAGCCCGAAGGCGCCGGGCCCCTACAAGTACGGCGGCCCGTTCGCGGTCATGTATATCCCGCGTCTTGGTTTCACGTGGAACAAGCCCGTGCTCGAAGGCACGGCCACGCAGGTGCTGAAGCAGGGGCTCGGTCACTACCGGGGGACCGCGCAGCTCGGCCAGGAGGGCAACTTCTCCGTCGCGGGCCACCGGCGTACGTACGGCGATCCGTTCAAGGACTTTCCCGAGCTCCGGCGGGGTGACGCGGTGGTGCTGACGGACGGGACGACCTGGTTCACGTATCGGATCGACAAAGGCCCTTACAAAACAGTGCCCTCCGACGTTGAGGTGATCGACCCTGTGCCACGTAAGTCCGGGTATACGCGTCCGGGGCGCTATCTCACGCTGACCACGTGCGATCCGGAGTGGGGGCACAGCCATCGGTTGATCGTCTGGGCACATCTTGATTCCACACAGCCCGTGGAGGCAGGGAAACCGGCGGCTCTGCGCCGTTAGTCTGTTGGCGTACGGCGACGGAAGGGACGGCATGTACGGCTGGATCTGGCGGCATCTGCCGGGGAGCGTATGGGTGAGGGCGCTGATCTCACTCGTCCTCGTCCTGGCGGTGGTCTACGTGCTCTTCCAGTACGTCTTCCCGTGGGCCGAACCGCTGCTGCCCTTCAACGATGTGACGGTGGACAACCAGTGAGCACGCGCATCCTCGTTGTGGACAACTACGACAGCTTCGTCTTCAACCTGGTCCAGTACCTCTACCAGTTGGGCGCGGAGTGCGAGGTGCTGCGCAACGACGAGGTGTCGACGGCGCACGCCCAGGACGGCTTCGACGGTGTGCTCCTGTCCCCGGGGCCCGGCGCTCCCGAACAGGCCGGTGTCTGTATCGACATGGTCCGGCACTGCGCCGCGACCGGGGTCCCCGTCTTCGGTGTCTGCCTCGGGATGCAGTCGATGCAGGTGGCGTACGGGGGTGTGGTCGACCGCGCGCCCGAGCTGCTGCACGGCAAGACCTCGCTCGTGGAGCACCACGGCAAGGGCGTCTTCGCCGGACTGCCGTCGCCCTTCACGGCGACCCGCTACCACTCGCTGGCGGCCGAGCCGGAGACGGTTCCGGCCGAGCTGGAGGTCACCGCCCGTACCCACGACGGGATCGTCATGGGTCTGAGACACCGTGAACTGCCGGTCGAGGGTGTGCAGTTCCACCCGGAGTCGGTGCTGACCGAGCACGGCCACCGGATGCTCGCCAACTGGCTGCTCGAGTGCGGTGACAAGGTGGCCGTGGCGAGGTCGGCGGGGCTCGCCCCGGTGGTGGGCAGGGCCACGGCGTGACCGCGCTGCGCCCCGAGCGCGACAGCTCCCCCTACGGCGGCGAGGCCGCGTACGGGGGCGCCGGCGCGTTCGAGGCGGCGGTCGGAGGGCTCGCGGACCCGCTGACGGATCCGCTGCCCGGCCAGGGGCAGGGCGTACCGCAGCAGGACTACGGCCAGGGCGGGTACGGACCCGACTGGTACGCCGCGCAGCAGCAGCAGCAGGAGCAGGCCGCACGGATGCAGGCCGCCCAACTGCAGGCGGCCCAGGTACAAGCGGCACAGGCGTATGCCGCGCAGGCGCAGGCCCAAGCGCAGGCCCAGGCCCAAGCTCAGGCCCAGGCAGTCCGGGCGCAGACACAGACGCAGGCGATGCCTTCCACCCCGGCGGCGGCACCGTCGTACGCGGACGAGTACGAGCGGGCGTACGCCCCGCCGTACCAGGAGCCCGCGGTGCCCCACCATCGCGGACCGATGGCCGCACCCGTCGTGGCTCCCATGGCGGAACCGGCCGTGCCGAGCCTGCCGTTCGACGACGAGACGGTCGCGTTGCGTCTTCCCGGCTCGCCCGCGAGGGAGGAGCGCCGCGCGCGAGTGGCCGACAGCGGGACCGGCAACGCTGTCGGGGGGCGTGCGGCCCGCCGTAAGGCCGCTGGACGCCACGGGCGGCCCGGAGGGCCACAGGACCCCCACGAGCCCCAGGAGGCGGCTCAGGACGCCGCTGGAGCCCCGCGGAGCCGGATGGACGCCCGGCGAGCGGCACGGGCCTCGAAACCGGGCGCGGCGGTTCTCGTGAGCCGGATGATCGGCGAGGTGTTCATCAGCACCGGCGTGCTGATGCTGCTGTTCGTGACCTACCAGCTCTGGTGGTCGAACGTGCGGGCGCACCAGCAGGCGGGCAGCGAGGCGAGCAGCCTCCAGCAGGACTGGGCGAACGGAAAGCGCAACCCGGGGACGTTCTCGCCCGGGCAGGGCTTCGCCATCCTGCACATCCCGAAGCTGGACGTGGTCGCGCCGATCGCGGAGGGCATCAGCAAGCCGAAGGTGCTGGACCGCGGCATGGTCGGCCACTACGGCGAGGCGCCTCTCAAGACGGCGATGCCGGACGCCAAGACCGGCAACTTCGCGCTCGCCGGGCACCGCAACACCCACGGCGAACCGTTCCGCTACATCAACCGCCTCAAGCCGGGCGACGAGATCGTCGTCGAGACGCAGGACGACTACTACGTCTACAAGATGGCGTCGATCCTGCCGGTGACGAGTCCGGGCAACACGAGCGTGCTCGATCCGATCCCCAAGGGTTCGGGATTCACCGGGCCCGGTCGCTACATCACCCTGACCACCTGCACACCGGAGTTCACCAGTAAGTACCGGATGATCGTCTGGGGCAAGATGGTCGAGGACCGGCCGCGCGGCAAGGGCAAGCCCGACGCGCTGATGGGCGGCTGAGGACGGACACCAGCGCTCGTACGGACGGACGCGGTGGGCCGGCGGCCCGTGCACGAGAGACAACCTGAGACAGACCAGACGGGGCAGATGAACAGTGGCAGCGAGGATCGACCACGACGAACGCGCCGGATCGGACGCCGGATACACGGTCTCCGGTGACGTGCGTGGCGGGCGCCGGCCCATGGGATGGTTCGCGATGACGGTCAGCGTCTTCGGTGAACTCCTCATCACGGTGGGGCTGGTGCTCGGCCTGTTCGTCGTCTACTCGCTGTGGTGGACGAACGTCGTGGCCGACCGCGAGGCGCACAAGCAGGGTGACAAGGTCCGCGACCACTGGGCGCAGTCGCCGACCGGTCCGGGCGCTCTGGACATCAAGGACGGCATCGGCTTCCTGCACGTCCCGGCGATGAAGAACGGCGAGGTCCTGGTCGAGAAGGGCACGGCGACGAAGGTCCTCAACGACGGTGTCGCCGGCTACTACACGGAACCCGTCAAGTCGTCCCTGCCGATGACCGGCAAGAACGGCAACTTCACGCTCGCCGCCCACCGGGACGGCCACGGCGCCAAGTTCCACAACATCGACAAGATCGGCGAGGGCGACGCGATCGTCTTCGAGACCCGGGACAAGTGGTACGTATACAAGGTCTTCGACATCCTTCCGCAGACCTCGAAGTACAACGTCAAGGTTCTCCAGACGGTCCCGAAGCAGTCCGGCAAGGCGAAGCCCGGCCACTACATCACCCTGACGACCTGCACCCCGGTGTACACCTCCCGCTACCGCTACGTGGTCTGGGGCGAACTCGAACGAGTGGAAAAGGTCGACAACGCCCGAACCCCACCGAAGGAACTGCGCTAGCTCCGTAAGCGCCGTCGCGCCGCACCGGAGTGACGGCAGACAACGGAAGGGGCCCCGGCCCACGCGAGTGGCCACTCTCTTATAGACAAAAGTGAAGCGGGCCCACGGTTATTTTGTGT
>NZ_JBHYXD010000010.1:110502-142675 GCF_042751995.1 Streptomyces sp. NPDC059371
GGCCCCCCCCCCCGGGTTTCTCGACACACCGGTTGGGGGCCCGGGCCAGCCGCGGGGGGGGGGCCCCCTTCCGTTGTCTTGCCCGAGGGCGGTTCTTGGCGGGCCTTATCCGTTGTTGCCGCCGAAGAGGCCGCCGCCTCCGTTGTTGCCCCCGTTGTTGCCGCCGATCTTGATCGTCGTCAGCGTGACGGTGGTGTTGTCCGGGCTGCCGTTGGCCGGGCTGTCGGCCGCGGGGTTCTGGCTGATCACCTTGGCGTCGTCGCTTCCGTCGCTGCCCGGGGCGAACTGGATGTTGTTGAAGCCGGCTCCCTGCAGGATCTGCCTCGCCTCGGCCACGGTCTTGCCGAAGACGTTCGGCACCGTCGCCTGCTGCTTGGCCTTGCCGATCTGGATCTGCACCGTGGAGCCGGGGTCCGCCTGCGCGTTCGCCGCAGGGGTCGTCTGGATGACCTTGCCGACCAGGTTCTGGTCGTCGGTCTCCGTGTCGACGCACTGACCGACGAGGTTGTTGGCCGTCATCTGTGCCTTGGCCTCGTCACAGGTCTTCGTGGAGACGTCCGGGACGACGGACTGCTTCTTCTCCTTGGCGACGGTCAGGGTGATGGTCGAACCCTTCTGCACCTCGGCACCGAGGCTCGGGTTCTGCTCCAGGACGGTGTTCGGCTCCTCGCCGGACTCCTCGTACTTCGGCTTGACCGTGAACCCGTACTTGTCGTCCTCGAGGATCTGCTTGGCCTCGTCCAGGGTCTTGCCCTTGACGCTCGGCACCGCAACCTTCGGAGCCCCGGTGGACACGACCACGTTGATCGTGTCGCCCTTCTTCACCGTCGAGCCCACGGTCGGATCCTGCGAGCAGACGTTGCCCTTGGGTTCGTTCTCGCACGGCTTGCGGGTGGGTGAGAGCTTCAGCTCGCGGTTGTCCGCCATCTTCTGGGCGTCGCCCAGCGTCTGGCTCACGAAGTTGGGCACCTTGAACGAGTCGCTGCCCGTTCCCTTGCCCGAGAAGGCGTACTTTCCGATCAGGATCGCGCCGATGAGCACCAGGACACCCGCGACGACCAGGAGGATCGTCGAGGTGTTGTTCTTCTTCTGGCGGCGCCGGTCGGGGCGGTCGTCGTAGCCGTAGCCGCCGTCGTCCGGGTTCATGGGCGGGAGCATCGACGTGGCCTGGGCGTCCGAGGAGCGCAGGGCCGTGGTCGGCTGGTCGTCGCCGTAGCCGCCGTAACCGACCGAGCCCATGGCGGCGCTGGCCGCGACGGGCTGGCCGTCGAGGCAGGCCTCGATGTCGGCGCGCATCTCGTCGGCGGACTGGTAGCGGTAGTCCGGGTCCTTCACGAGGGCCCGCAGCACGATCGCGTCCATCTCGGGCGTGATCTCGGGGTCGAAGACCGACGGGGGCTGGGGTTCCTCGCGGACGTGCTGGTACGCGACGGCGACCGGGGAGTCGCCCACGAACGGCGGGCGCACGGTCAGCAGCTCGTAGAGCAGGCAGCCGGTGGAGTAGAGGTCCGAGCGGGCGTCGACCTGTTCGCCCTTCGCCTGCTCGGGAGAGAGGTACTGGGCCGTGCCGATGACCGCGGCGGTCTGCGTCATCGTCATGCCGGAGTCGCCCATGGCGCGGGCGATGCCGAAGTCCATGACCTTGACCTGGCCGTTGCGCGTGAGCATCACGTTGGCGGGCTTGATGTCACGGTGGACGATGCCGGCGCGGTGCGAGTACTCCAGGGCCTGGAGGATGCCGATGGTCATCTCCATGGACCGCTCGGGCAGCAGTCTGCGTCCCGAGTGCAGCAGCTCGCGCAGCGTGGATCCGTCAACGTACTCCATCACGATGTACGGGATGGAGGTGTTGTCGATGTAGTCCTCACCCGTGTCGTAGACGGCGACGATCGCGGGATGGTTGAGCGAGGCGGCCGACTGGGCCTCCCGGCGGAACCGGGCCTGGAACGACGGATCGCGTGCGAGGTCGGCCCGCAGCGTCTTCACCGCCACGGTACGGCCGAGCCGGGTGTCATGTGCGAGATAGACCTCGGCCATGCCACCACGGCCGAGCACGTGGCCCAGCTCGTACCGGCCGCCGAGGCGACGCGGCTCTTCCATAGCTACCTACCAGCCCTCTCCGTCGGTCCCGACCGCACCCTTGTGTGGTCCGGCGGTGTGCTGTCCGGGCATACCGTACCCGGATCGGCTTCTGTGACCTGGCCTAGACCGTCACCCGTGACAGGACCGGTATCGCAACGTGCACCGATGTGATGGGGACGTGAGCGGGGTCACTTCTTGCTGTCGATGACTGCCTTCATCACGTCCCTTGCGATGGGGGCGGCCAGACCGCCACCGGAGATGTCGTCGCGGCTGGCGCTGCCGTCCTCGACGACGACCGCCACGGCGACCGGAGAGCTGCCGTCGGGGAGCTTCGCGTAGGAGATGAACCACGCGTAAGGCTTCTCACTGTTGGCCACACCGTGCTGGGCCGTACCGGTCTTGCCGCCGACGGTGACACCGGGGATCTGCGCCCTCTGGCCCGTGCCCTCCTTGACGACCGTCTCCATCATGGACTGCAGGATCTGGGCGTTGGCCTCGGAGAGCGGCTGGCTCATCTTCTCGGGCTCGGTCTGCGAGATGACGTCCAGGTTGGGCGCCTGCAGCTTGTCGACCATGTAGGGCTTCATGAGCGTGCCCTGGTTGGCCACGGCGGAGGCCACCATGGCCATCTGCAGCGGGGTCGCGGCGGTCTCGAACTGGCCGATGGAGCTGAGCGCGGTCTGCGCGTCGTCCATCTTCTTGGGGAAGACGGAGGCGTTGGCGCGCACCGGGGTGAGCTGCTCGGAGTTGAAGCCGAACTTCTCGGCCTCCTCCTGCATCTTGTCCTTGCCGAGGTCGGCGCCGATCTTGCCGAAGACCGTGTTGCAGGACACCTTGAGCGCTACGCGCATGGTGGCGTCCTTGCAGGGGATGTTCCCCTCGTTCTTCAGCTCGGTCCGGGTGCCCTTGAGGATGTACGGCAGCGGGGTGTCGGTGTGCTGCTCCGCTGTCGTGTACAGACCGTTCTCCAGCGCCGCGGCCGCGGTGACCACCTTGAAGGTGGAGCCCGGCGGGTAGGTCTCGCGCAGCGCCCGGTTGAGCATCGGGTCGTCGGGGTTGTTCTTCTTCTGGAGCTTGTTCCAGGCCTTCGCGTCGCTGTTGGTGTTTCCGGCGAAGGACGAGGGGTCGTACGACGGGGTGGAGGCCAGCGCCAGGATCGCGCCGGTCTGCGGGTTGATCGCGGCGACGGCGCCCTTGCCCCGGCTCAGCAGGCCCTTGTAGGCGGCCTTCTGCGCGGCGGCGTTGAGAGTGGTGACGACGTTGCCGCCCTGCTGCGCCTTGCCCGTGATCATGTCGAGGGTGTTGCGGAAGAAGAGCCGGTCGTCGTTGCCGGTGAGGATGCCGTCGTCCAGCTTCTCGAGCTGGGAGGCGTCGAAGGCCTGCGAGGCGTACCCGGTGACCGGCGCCCACATGGCGCCGTCCTTGTACGTGCGCTTGTAGACGAAGTCGTTGATGCCGTTCTTCTTCGTCTCGGTGGAATCGGTGATGGGGTTGCCGTCGACGATGATGTCGCCGCGCGGGGTGGCGTACCGCTCGATGGCGACGCGGCGGTTGTGCGAGTCGGTTCGCAGGGTGTCCGCCTGGACGTACTGGATGTAGTTGTCGCGGAGGAGCAGGGCGAGGACGAGGAGCCCGCAGAAGATCGCGATCCGGCGCAGGGGCTTGTTCACGGGCGGACCACCTGGGTCATCTCGGCGTCGGGGCTGGGAGCGGGCGCGGGCGCCGGACGGCGGGCGGTGTCGCTGATGCGGATCAGTACGCCGACGAGTGCCCAGTTGGCGATCACGGAGGAACCGCCGGAGGCCAGGAACGGCATGGTCATACCGGTCAGCGGGATCAGGCCCATGACGCCGCCGGCGACCACGAAGACCTGGAGGGCGAAGGCGCCGGAGAGGCCGACGGCGAGGAGCTTGCCGAACGGGTCGCGGGCCGCGAGCGCCGTGCGGATGCCGCGTTCGACGATCAGGCCGTAGAGCACCAGGATCGCCATGACTCCGGCGAGGCCCAGTTCCTCGCCGAACGTGGCGAGGATGAAGTCGGAGTTGGCGGCGAAGCGGATGAGCTCGGAGTGGCCCTGACCGAGGCCGGTGCCGAGGGTGCCGCCGGAGCCGAACGCCCACAGGGCCTGCATGGCCTGCTCGGAGTGGATGATGCCGTCCTGGACCCCGGACTGGCTGAGCATGTACTCGTGCATCGGGTCGAGCCAGGCCTGGACGCGTGTCTGGATGTGCGGTTCGAAGGTCGCCACACCGACCGCGCCGCCCGCCGACATCAGCAGACCGAAGACGATCCAGCTCGTCCGCTCGGTGGCGACGTACAGCATGACGATGAACATGCCGAAGAACAGCAGCGACGTACCGAGGTCGGTCTCGAAGACCAGGATCAGGATCGAGATGAACCAGACCACGAGAATCGGGCCGAGGTCGCGGCCGCGCGGCAGGTACAGGCCCATGAAGCGGCGGCTGGCCAGGGCGAGCGCGTCGCGCTTCACCATCAGGTAGCCGGCGAAGAAGATCGCGAGGACGATCTTCGCGAACTCGCCGGGCTGGATGGAGAAGCCGGCGACCGAGATCCAGATCTTGGCGCCGTAGATGTTGGCGCCCAGGCCCGGTACCAGCGGGAGCAGCAGCAGGACCAGGGCGCCGACCATGGAGATGTAGGTGTAGCGCTGCAGGACGCGGTGGTCCTTCAGGAAGAACAGCACGCCGACGAACAGGGCGATGGCCAGCGCGGTGTACAGAAGCTGGCGTGGTGCCGCGTTGCCCGCCTGGTTGATCGACTGGAGCAGCTTGGACTGGTCGAGCCGCCAGATGATCACCAGGCCGAGCCCGTTGAGGAGCGTGGCCAGCGGCAGCAGCAGCGGGTCCGCGTACGGGGCGAACTTGCGCACCGCGAGGTGGGCGACGCCGGCCAGCAGGCCGAGGCCCGCGCCGTAGCTCAGCAGGCCGGTGGGCACCTTGTCGTCGATGGCGAGGCCCACGTTGGCGTAGGCGAACACCGGGATGACGACGGCGAACACCAGCAAGGCCAGTTCGGTGTTGCGTCGGCTCGGTGTGCCGATCGATCCGATCGTGGACGTGTGGTGTGTCGGCGTGTTCGTACTACTGCTCATCGTGTGACAGGGCCCCTCACGGCTTCTTACTGCTTACCGCACAGCGAGACCAGCTTCTGCTCCTCGTCGGAGAGGCTGGGGCCGGGTGTGGGAGTGGGTGCGGTCGTGGACTTGGAGGACGAGGGTGCCGAGCTCGACGGGGTCGGGCTCGGGCTGGACGTGGCCTTGGACGTCAGAGAGGTCTTTGTGGTTCCCGTGGTCCCGTCGGCCTTGGCGGAACTGGGCTTCGCGCTGTTCTGGCTCTCGGCCGTACGGCGCTGGGCGTCCTTGCGGCAGGCGGAGGCCTGCACGGCGAGTTCGTCGATCTTCGCCTGCGCGTCGGCGAGGCCGCCTTCGGTGATGGTCGCCTTGACCTGCTTCTGCTGGTACGGCGGCAGGTACTTGAGTTCGATCTCGGGGTGGTTCTTCTCCACCTTCGAGAGCGAGACCCAGGCCAGGTCCTGGCTGATGCCCCGGTAGAGGGCGACGTGGTCGTCCTGGGCGCCGACGTAGTACTGCGTCTGCGTCCAGCGGTAGCCGCCGTACAGGCCGCCGCCGATGACGGCGAGCGTCAGGACGACGTAGAAGGATCTCTTGAGCCACCTGCGTCCGGAGCGCGGCTTGACGAAGTCGTCGTCGCTGTAGTCCCCGAAGCTGTTCGTGGAGACGTAGCCGGTGGTGTCGCCGCTGCCGGGCGGGCCGAACTCGCCGCCGCCGCCCTGTCCGGGCACGGGCCGGCCGAGGCCGGAGGCGCGGCCGGCTGGGGTCTGCATGGCGCCGTTGTCGTGGAGCTGGAGCTGGTTCTCGGCGACCGCGCCGACCACGACCGGGGTGTCGGAGAGCTGTGCCGCGAGGGTGTCACCGGAGTCGATGTCGAGGACGTCGGCCACGATGACGGTGATGTTGTCCGGGCCGCCGCCGCGCAGCGCGAGCTGGATGAGCTCCTGCACGGTCTCCTGCGGGCCCTGATAGCTGGCGAGGGTGTCTTCCATCGTCTGGTGGGAGACGACGCCGCTGAGGCCGTCGGAGCAGATCAGGTACCGGTCGCCGGCGCGGACCTCGCGGATCGAGAGGTCGGGTTCGACGTGGTCGCCACTGCCCAGCGCGCGCATCAGCAGGGAGCGCTGCGGGTGGGTGGTGGCCTCTTCCTCGGTGATGCGGCCCTCGTCGACGAGGCGCTGCACCCAGGTGTGGTCCTGGGTGATCTGCGTGAGCACGCCGTCCCGCAGCAGGTACGCGCGGGAGTCGCCGACGTGCACGAGCCCGAGCCGCTGGCCGGTCCACAGCAGCGCGGTGAGCGTGGTGCCCATGCCCTCGAGCTGCGGGTCCTCCTCGACCATCAGCCGGAGCTGGTCGTTGGCACGCTGTACGGCGGTGCCGAGCGAGGTGAGGATGTCGGATCCGGGTACGTCGTCGTCGAGCGCGACGATGGTGGAGATCACCTCGGAGCTGGCGACCTCACCGGCGGCCTGGCCGCCCATCCCGTCGGCGATCGCGAGCAGACGGGGACCGGCGTAGCCCGAGTCCTCGTTGCCCTCGCGGATCATGCCTTTGTGCGATCCGGCGGCGAAGCGCAGTGACAGACTCATGCGCACCTCGCCCGTCGGCTCCGGGTACATCCGCACGGTGCCCACCCTCCGGTCGGGAGCGCGCCGGGGTCCCTTGTGTGGACCGCCGCTGCGTGCTCGCTCCGCTCGCTCATTGTCGTACTACTTCCGCAGCTCGATGACGGTCTTGCCGATGCGGATCGGCGCGCCCAGCGGTACGGGCGTCGGGGTCGTCAGCCGGCTCCGGTCGAGATACGTGCCGTTGGTGGAGCCGAGGTCCTCGACGATCCACTGGCCGTCCCGGTCGGGGTAGATCCTGGCATGCCGGCTGGAAGCGTAGTCGTCGTCCAGCACGATGGTGCTGTCGTGCGCCCGGCCCAGGGTGATGGTCTGGCCCTGGAGCGCCACGGTGGTGCCCGTGAGGGTGCCCTCCGAGACGACCAGCTTGGACGGTGCGCCACGACGCTGCCGGCCGCCGGCGGCGGGCGCCTGCTGCTGGCGCTGCTGCGGAGGCGCGGCCTGTCGCGCGGCCTGCTGGGGCCTCGCGGCGTCCCTGCGCGAGCCGCGCTGTGTGACGCGCGTTCCGAACAGGTCGCTGCGGATGACCTGCACGGCCACGATCACGAACAGCCACAGTACGGCTAGGAAACCCAGCCGCATGACCGTGAGGGTCAGCTCTGACATTGCCCCCGCTTCACCCTTCGGCTTGCCGGTAAATGATGGTGGTGCTGCCCACGACGATCCGCGAGCCGTCGCGGAGCGTAGCGCGGGTTGTGTGCTGCCCGTCCACCACGATGCCGTTGGTGGACCCGAGATCCTGGATCGTCGAGGGCGTTCCGGTCCGGATCTCACAGTGCCGGCGCGATACGCCGGGGTCGTCGATCCGCACGTCGGCTTCAGTGCTGCGGCCCAGCACCAGCGTCGGGCGGGAGATCTGATGGCGTGAGCCATTGATCTCGACCCAGTGCCGCATACGGCCACCCGCCGCCGGGCCGGCCGGGGGCCGGGCACCCATGGGTGCCATGCCCGGACGGCCGCCGGGCGGCGGCGCGGACGGCATGGGGGGAGCGGCCGAGGGCGGGTAGCCGTAGCCACCCTGGGCTCCGCGGGGGCCCGCTTGTGCGGGGCCCGCGGGGGCGCGCTCGGGAGACTGCTGATCGGCGGAGGAGGCGAGCGTACGGCTGCGGACCCGGTAGAGACCGGTGTCGAGGTCGTCCGCCTTCTCCAGGTGGACCTTGATGGGGCCCATGAAGGTGTAACGCTGCTGCTTGGCGTAGTCGCGGACCATTCCGGCGAGCTCGTCGCCGAGCTGTCCGGAGTAGGGGCTGAGGCGCTCGAAGTCGGGCGTGCTCAGTTCGACGATGAAGTCGTTCGGGACGACGGTCCGGTCGCGGTTCCAGATCGTGGCGTTGTTGTCGCACTCGCGCTGCAGCGCTCCGGCGATCTCCACGGGCTGGACCTCGGACTTGAACACCTTGGCGAAGGTGCCGTTGACCAGACCTTCGAGACGCTGCTCGAACTTCTTCAGGACTCCCATGGGGCACCTCCTCCGTCGTTGCCGTCCTGGTACAGCTTGCTGTCGTCTTTCCGGCCCTGCTGGACCAGCCGGCCTACCCGGCCTTGCTGGTACTGCTTACTGATCGTATCCACGCGTCGGGAAATCGGCTGGTTCCCCCTGTCGGCACGGTCGACGGGTTGTCGACACCTTCCGAAGTCCCCTCCCGAAGTTCCCTGAGAGGCCCCTCTTCGAACTCTTCCCGGCACTGCTTCTGCCATGGATCGTAGAGGCGCCCCAGGACCAGTGTCCCGCACCTGACTGTGCGGCCCGTCCGACTCCTGGGGAGATGCGCTGGACCGGTACGAGGTTGATACGTGAACCGGTTCTGTCTGAAACGCGTGACGCGCGCCGGGACGCCGGTGACGAGGCAGTCGGCGCCGGCTGCCTCGCCGTCCGGGCCGGGAGGCCGGGCGGGGCAAGGGCACCGGGCCCGTGGGGGCGGTGGTGGGCCGGGGTGCGCGGCGCCCGGTGCGCGGGCGGGAGGGGCGGGGAAAGGGATGTGATTCCACCCCTGACAGCGTGCTAATCTTCTGCATGTCGGAAGGCGCCCGCCGCGAAAGCGGGAGACGGAAGACACACCCAATGCGCGGGTGGCGGAATAGGCAGACGCGCTGGATTCAGGTTCCAGTGCCCGAAAGGGCGTGGGGGTTCAACTCCCCCCTCGCGCACCAGCCGAAAGCCCCTCAGGTCATCGACCTGAGGGGCTTTCGCGTTGCCCCGAATGCCGCCTCCGCCGCGTTCCCCTCGGGGCGCTTCCGCCGTCCCTCCCTGGTGCTCGCGCGATGTCGCGCGCCGGGTGGTGCCGGCCGTCGCGGGTCGCGCGGACGGCCGGGAGCGCCGTGAAGTGTGACGATGCTCTCACGCAAGTGGTGGGGAACCGATGGGGAGTTGGCGGGACGGCGGCCGGTGAACGGGCGTTCGCGGATCTGAAGGCCCGTGAAGGCCCCTGAAGGGGCGCTCGCGGACCCGAAGGCCCCCTGGGCGCGGCGGAGCCCCGCGGGGCGGGGTGTCCGGCCCTGCGAGGCTGTGCGCCGCCGTACCGGTGTCCCGGCCCTGCGAGGCTCCGCGCCGCCGTACCGGTGTCCCGGCCCTGCGAGGCTGTGCGCCGCCGTGCCGGTGTCCGGCCCTGCGAGGCTCCGCGCCGCCGTACCGCCGTGTTGCGCCCGGTGGGCGGGGTGGCGGTCGTCGGGTGCTGTGATCAGGCGGCGAGGTGCGCCGCGACCTTCTTGGCCCGGGCGGCCGCCTCGTCCAGGGCCTTGCTCCGGGACGCCTCGAAGAGCGGGACCAGGTCGGCCATCGCCGGGTTGTGCGGGGCCATGGTGAGCTCCGGGACGATGAATTCGACGTCGAGGGCGAGCATGTCGCCCAGCACGGCCTCCAGGTAGTTCTGCACGTACTCGAAGCCCGCGCGCGGAGTGCCCTGCGCGTACGAGCCGCCGCGGCTGGCGACGACCGTGACCGGGGTGCCCTTGATCGCCGCGTCCTCGGTCATGGCGGTGCGCCCGATGAGGATGACGTTGTCCAGCCATGCCTTGAGGGTCGAGGGAATGGAGAAGTTGTACATCGGGGCGCCGATCAGGATCGCGTCCGCGTTCTCCACCTCCTCGATCAGCTTCAGGCGTGCCGCGAAGGCCTCGGCCTGCCCGGGAGTGTGGGTGTCCGGGGCGGCGAAGCCGGCGGAGTGGGCATCGGCCGTGATGTGCGGCACAGGGTCCGTGGCGAGGTCGCGGTAGACGACCGTGCCGTCGGGGTGCTGCTCCTGCCAGGCCGCGCGGAAGGTGTCCGTCACGGTGCGCGAGACGGAGGCGCCGCCCGGGGTGGCGGACGAGTCGATGTGGAGGAGGGTGGCCATGGTGATCTCCAGGCAAAAGAGGGCGTATGGGGTGGTGGCGCCGAGGCCGGGGCGGGTCGTGATGGATCGGCACCGGGTGGGGTGCCGGGCCCGCGGTGTTTCGGTCCCGGGTGGGGCTCCGGGGTCCCGGGTGGGCCGGACCCCGGAGGGGGTGAACCGGATCTGGGCAGAGCTCTGGCAAGGGTCGAGTCGCGAGTCGCCCTGGTGGGCTTCTCTTTCGTGCCTAACTAGAGATAACACAGTCACTTACTTTTTTTCATCCCCTTGTGGAGACGCAGTACCCTGAAGCCATGCCAGTACCGGGGAGCCACGACGCGGGGCCGTGCCAGAAGGTCGACGACGGCATGACCCGTGTCTTCACGCTGCTCGGAAAACGATGGACGGGTCTCGTCGTCGCGGTCCTGATGCAGCACCCCATCCACTTCGCCGACCTTCGCAGAGCCATTCCCGGCATCAGCGAGCGGATGCTCTCCGACCGGCTCACGGAACTCGGCGCGGCCGGCCTGGTCGTGCGCAACGTCGACGAGGGCCCACCGCTGCGGGTCTGCTACGCGTTGACGGAGGCGGGCGCGGCGCTGGAACCGGCCCTCAAGGAGCTGGGTTCCTGGGCAGAGCGGTACCTGCCGGAGGGCGGGCCCTGCCGGGTGCGGTAGCGGGCCGGGCTCTGCCGGACTGCGGAGTGCGGTGCCGCAGGGCCGCCGGACGGTGTGCGCGGCTGAGAGCACGGCCGCATCCCGGGCGTCGGCGGAGTTGTCCACAGGGTCTGACGCGTTTTCGCGACCGGCTGTACGGTCAGCACGAGTTGATGTTCGTGCGCGGGGGAGGGCGGTCGTGATGGCCGAGGTCGGTACAGCGGGGGCGGAGCGGCAGACGGCGCAGACGGGTCGGGCCGGGCTGGTCGGTCCGGTACGACAGGAGACCGGTGCCGGGCAGGGCGCGTCCGTGCCGGAGCCCGGGCGGAGTTCCTCGCCCGAGGGACCGTCGGCGGCGGCCGAGAGCGGGCCGGCGGCCGAGGCGTTCGGGGCCCGGGGGTTCGCGGTTCCGGGGTTCGCCGCCTGGCCGGTGAAGGGTTCACCCAAGGAAGAGGGGAAGGCCCTGCGCGGGCGGGTCCCGCGTGCGGTGCACGCCGAGCTCCTGATGGACGCCGACCGGCCGGACGCCGTGACCGCGGTCGAGGAGTCCAACCGGGGCCGGATCCCCGGGCTCACCCCGATACGGGTCGGCAGGATGGCGGCCACACCCTTCGCGTTCCTGCGCGGCAGTGCCGGGCTCATGGCGTACGACCTCGCCCGCACCCCGATGTCCGGCGTCAACGCCCAGATCTGCGGCGACGCCCACGCGGCGAACTTCGGCCTGTACGGGGACGCGCGCGGCGGTCTGGTCATCGATCTGAACGACTTCGACGAGACGGTCTACGGCCCCTGGGAGTGGGACCTCAAGCGGCTCGCCACCTCGCTCGTCCTCGCGGGCCGGGAGGCCGGCGCCGACGAGGACACCTGCCGCGCCGCAGCACGCGACTGTGTGGGCGCGTATCGCCGCACCATGCGCCTGCTGGCCAAGCTGCCGGTGCTGGACGCCTGGAACGCCATCGCCGACGAGGAACTCGTCTCGCACACCGACGCCCACGACCTTCTCGGCACCCTGGAACGGGTCTCCGAGAAGGCGCGGGCCAACACCAGCGGACGGTTCGCGGCCAGGTCGACCGAGGCCGTGGACGGCGGCGGCCGTCGCTTCGTCGACGCGGCACCCGTGCTGCGCCGCGTTCCCGACGAGGAGGCGGCCGCGGTCGCGGCGTCCCTGGAGCACTATCTGACGACGCTCTCCGAGGACCGCCTCCCCCTGCTCGCCCGCTACGCGGTGCACGACGTCGCCTTCCGCGTCGTCGGCACCGGCAGCGTCGGCACCCGCTCGTACGTCGTGCTGCTCCTGGACCACCGCGGCGAAGCCCTGGTCCTCCAGGTCAAGGAGGCCCGTGCCTCGGCGCTGCTCCCGCACCTGGCGACCATCGGTCATCCGGTGCCCGAGGTGGCTCACGAGGGCCGCCGAGTCGTCCTCGGCCAGAAGCGCATGCAGGTCGTCAGCGACATCCTTCTCGGCTGGACCTCGGTCGACGGTCTGCCCTACCAGGTGCGCCAGTTCCGCAACCGCAAGGGCAGTGTCGATCCCGCCGCGCTGGCCGCCGACCACGTCGACGACTACGGCCGTATGACCGGCGCCCTGCTGGCCCGCGCCCACAGCCACAGCGCCGACCCGCGCCTGATAGCCGGGTACTGCGGCAAGAACGAGGAGCTGGACGAGGCCGTCGCCTCCTTCGCCGTCGCCTACGCGGATCGCACGGAGGCGGACCACGCGGCCCTGACGGCGGCGGTCCGCAGCGGACGGATCGCATCTGAACCGGGAGTGTGACCGGGGAGAGCTGCGGCCGGCGCCGGTCCGTAGTGCTGCGGGTCCGGTGCCGGTGACTGTGGCTGTGTCTGCGTTGTGCCGGTGCCGGTGCCGGTGCCGGTGCCGGGTCCGGTGACTGTGGCTGTGTCCGTGTCTGCGTTGGTCCGGTGATGGTGATGGTGCTGGATTCGGCGGTCGGGGTGGTTGGGGTCATTGGGGTCGTTGTGGCCGGTCAGGTGGCTGTAGGGACGGGGAAGGCAGTGAGCCCCGGGGGAGTGTGGCCTACGCTGGTCGGGTGACGACCCCGGAAGCCGATCAGAGCCAGTCCGAGCCCGCCTTCGAGGGGGGCCGGGAACACTCCGGTGCCCCGGAGGGCGAGACGCCCTACACCGCCCCCGGCGACGACGGCCGCATCACGGACGCGGAGGGCACGGACGCCGCTTCCGGCGCCCCGTCCGGCTCCCAGCCCGGCTCCCGGACTGCGGAACAGGGCGAGGGGCAGCCCCAGGAGCAGGGCGAGGCTCGGAACGATGACGGCCGGAGTCCGGCTCCGAACGTGGAGGACCGTCCCGAGGCGCGCCTCGAGCGGGCCGTGCGGGCGGCCGAGCAGGCGTTGATCGAGTTCGAGATCGCCGTGGAGACCTTCCGCGTCGAGGTCGACAATTTCTCCCGGCTGCACCACCAGAAGCTCGGCCCCATGTACTCCCGGCTCGACGAACTGGACGCTCAGATCGCCGAGGCGCGTGCCGCGCTCACCGGTGACCCGGAGGACATATTCAAGGCGCACGAGGCACGGGCGCGGGTCATGCCCATGCCTGGGGTCGAGGAGCTGTTCCACGGCTGGATGGACTCGGATGGCCTGTTCCCCGAGGCCGTGGCCATGCTCACGGACCAGCCCGTACGGCCCCCGCAGCGCGTACGTCCCAGCGAGGAGGCCCGCAAGCTCTTCCGTGAGCTCGTCCGCAAGGCCCACCCGGATCTCGCGCAGGACGACGACGAGCGCAAGCGGCGTGACGAGTTCATCGCCCGTGTGAACACCGCGTACGCCAGGGGCGACGAGGCGTTGCTGCGGGAGCTGGCCGCGGAGTGGGCCGCCGGTCCCACGCCCGAGGAGTGGAAGCCGAGCCGCAGCGAGGAGCTCTACGCCCGCCTCGAATGGCTCTCCCAGCGCAAGGAGATGCTCACCCTCGTCGCCCGTGAGCTGGAGGAGAGCGCCATCGGCGCCATGCTCAAGCTGGCCCCGGAAGACCCGGACCGTCTCCTGGAGGAGATCGCCGAGCAACTGATCACGCAGGTCGGCGAGCGCGAGCACGAGCTGGCGACGCTGATCGCCCAGGCTCCCTGAGCTTCACCGGCGCGGTCGGGTAGCGTCGGAGGCATGAGTTTCGGAGCTGGTGTGCCCACGGTCGGGGTCGACAATCTCGCGGTCGACGACTTCCTGCTGGACGTCCGGGAGGACGACGAGTGGGAGGCAGGTCACGCCGAGGGGGCCCTGCACATCCCCATGAGCCACTTCGTCGCCCGGTTCGGCGAGCTGACCGAGGCGGCTCCGCAGGACGGCCGGGTCAACGTGATCTGCCGCTCCGGCGGGCGTTCGGCGCAGGTCACCATGTACCTGGTTCAGCAGGGCATCGACGCCGCGAACGTCGAGGGCGGCATGCAGACCTGGGAGGCCGTCGGCCGCCCGGTCGTGAACACCAAGGGCGAGCCCGGCTTCGTGCTCTAGCCGGAGCCCGCTCAACCCGGGGCGACGCCCGCCGGCTGGGCCCGCCCACCCTGCCCGGGAACGAGAACGCCTGGAGGGCTGGGCGCTGTCACCCCAGGGCGTGGGCCGCCAGCAGGTCGCCCAGGGCTTCCTCGTGTGCCGCCGCCGGGCCGAGTGACAGTTCCAGGTGCTTGGCCCAGGCGTGGTACCGGTGCAGCGTGTACTCGGTGTCGGCGCCGAACCCTCCGTGCAGATGCTGGGCGGTCTGCACCACCCGGCGGACCCCTTCGGACGCCCAGATCTTGGCGACGGCCACATCACCCGCGGCCGGGAGCACGCCGCCGGCTCCCGTGCTGATGCGCCACGCGGCCTGCCAGAGCGTCGCCTCCATGGCCCGCAGGTCGATGTAGCGGTCGGCGGCCTGGACGGCGACCGCCTGGAACGTGGCGACGGGGAACCCGAACTGCTCCCGCTTGCTCGTGTACGCGCTCGTCATCCGGAGCACCTCCTCCCCGAGCCCGAGCGCCAGCGCACAGGTGCCGGTGGCCAGCAGATCGCGCAGCCACTCCCACGCCCCCGGGGTGTCGATGACATGCCGCCCGGCGATCCGGGCGGAGTCCAGGCGCAGTTCTCCGAGCCGCTCGCCGGTCGTGGAGATCTGCTCGGCGAGCACGGTGCCTTCGTGGCCGCGGGGAACCAGGGCGAGGACGGTCCGGTCGGTGTCCGTGTGCGCGGGCACGACGACGAAGTCGGCGTCCAGGGCCCAGGGGACCGCCGTCTGCACGCCGTCCAGAATCCATCCGGCGCCGTCCCGCCGTGCGGTCACGGCGCGTTCGGCCGGGTCGTGCCCGGTCCTGCCGTTGGCGGCGACGGTCAGTACGACGTCACCCCGGCCGGCCCGTGCCGGCAGCTCCGCCCTCAACTCCTCGCCGCCGTAACGCCGTACGGCCGCCGTCGCCGCGCTGTTCTCCAGCAGCGGCACCCGTGCCAGGACCTTCGCCGACTCCCGCAGTACGAGACACAGCGCGATCGCGTCGAGGCCCGCCCCACCGGCCTCCTCGTCGAGCAGCAGGCTCAGCAGGTCCGCGTCGGCGAGCCTCGCCCACAGGGGCCGGTCGAAGTCCTCGGCGACGGAGCCCGCGGTGAGCGCGGGACTGGGCACCCCGTCGGGGGCGACCCCGGCGAACACCCCCCGCGCCGCTTCGGCCGCCGCCTGCTGCTCCTCGGTGAAGGTGAAGTCCACGATCTCGTCCTCCCGCGCACGCACCGGACCAACGACCAGACGGACAGCCTGATCTGACGGTGCGTCAAGATAGAACAGGTTCTACGAGAAGGGAACGGCCGACGATCGGCCACTCCTTCCCGGCGGCCAAGTCCTTCCCAGCAGCCAAGTGCTTCTCGGCGGCCGACGACTTTCCCCGAGGTCGATTCTCAGCGGTCGAAGCCTTTCCCGGCGGTCGAAGTCCGGCTCAGCGGTCGAAGTCCAACTCGACCTTCTCCGTGGCGGGGTGAGACTGGCAGGCCAGTACGTACCCGGCCTCCGTCTCCTCCGGTTCCAGCGCGAAGTTGCGGTCCATCCGCACCTCGCCCGAGACGAGGAATGCCCGGCAGGTGCCGCACACGCCGCCCTTGCAGGCGTAGGGGGCGTCCGGGCGGTTGCGCAGAACCGCGTCCAGCAGCGACTCGCCGTCCTGGACCGGCCAGGTGCCGCCGCGTCCGTCGAGCCGCGCGGTCACCGTGCTGTGCGCGGGAGCCGGTACGGCGGAAGGAGTCGTCGTGCCGGCGTCCACGTGGAAGATCTCCTCGTGGATGCGCGTCCGGGACACCCCGAGCCCGCGAAGCGTGCGCTCGGCGCCCTGGACGAGCCCCATCGGCCCGCACAGGAACCATCCCGCCACCCGGTCCACGGGCAGCAGCGCCGGAAGCAGCGCGGTGAGCCGCTCCTGGTCGAGGCGGCCGGACGGCAGCCCGGCCTGCTGCTCCTCGCGGGAGAGGACGGTCACGAGCTGGAACCGCTGCGGATAGCGGTCCTTGAGGTCGGCGACCTCCTCCAGGAACATCGTCGAGGCCGACGTACGGTCGCTGCGGATCAGGCAGAACCTCGCGTCCGGCTCCCGCGCCAGCAGGGTCGAGACGATCGACAGCACCGGGGTGATCCCGCTGCCGCCCACCACCGCCGCGTACAGGCCGGGCGAGGGCTTCAGCGTGAAGCGTCCCGCCGGGATCATCACCTCCACCTCGTCGCCGACGGCGATCTCCTTGAGCGCGTACGTCGAGAACGCGCCTCCGTCGACCAGGCGCACGCCGACCTTCAGGGTGCGCGGCGCCTCGCCGTCGGGGGAGGGTGCCGGCGAGCAGATGGAGTACGTGCGGCGGATCTCCGCGCCGTCGACCGTGCGGCGCAGGGCCAGGTGCTGGCCGGCGGCGTGCCGGTAGTCCTCGCGCAGCTTCGCGGGCACCGCGAGGGTCAGGGCCACGGAGTCGTCGGTGATCCGGTCGACCGCGGCCACCGTGAGCGGGTGGAAGCGGGCCATCACAGCTCCTTGAAGTGGTCGAACGGTTCGCGGCAGGACAGACAGCGGCGCAGCGCCTTGCACGCGGTGGAGGAGAAGCGGCTGAGCAGTTCGGTGTCGGCCGATCCGCAGGCCGGGCAGCGGACGGGTTCCGGCTCGTCCGTGACCGTCCGGGTCGGACCCAGGTCGAGGGCCACCGGTCCGGCGGGACGGCCGCCGCGCGGCGGCGCTATCCCGAACTCCCGCAGCTTGCGGCGGCCTTCGTCAGAGATGTCGTCGGTCGACCAGGCGGGACTGAGCACCGTACGCACGGACACCTCGCGGATGCCGTGTTCGTGGAGCACCCGCTCGATGTCCATGGACATGGCCTCGACGGCCGGGCAGCCGGTGTAGGTCGGGGTCAGTTCCACCTCGACGCGGTCCGTGCCGCGGACGTGGACGGCGCGCAGGACACCGAGGTCCTCCAGGGTGAGGACGGGGAGTTCGGGGTCGAGTACGGAGCCGGCCAGCCTGCGCAGTTCCTCCTCCAGGGCGGTGGTCGTCACCATGACGCCCCCGGGTGGCTGCGGTGCAGGTGCTGCATCTCGGCGAGCATCCGCCCGAAGGACTCGGTGTGCAGGCCCTGGCGTCCGGCGCCGGCCGTCCAGGCCCCGGTCCGCGGGCCCTCGGGGACGGTCAGTGTGGCCCGGCGCAGCGTGGCTTCCACGGACTCCGCCCAGGCGGCCCGGAGGCCGTCCCAGTCGATGTCGACGCCGTCGAGCGGCTGGAACATCTCGCCGGTGAAGCGCCACAGAGCCTGGCAGGCCCGGCCCATCCGCTCGTGGCTCTCGTCCGTGCCGTCGCCGAGGCGCAGGGTCCACTGCTCGGCGTGGTCCTGGTGGTAGGCGACCTCTTTGACGGCCTTGGCGGCGAGGGGAGCGAACTCGCTCTCCCCGGATGCCAGTTGTGCGTAGAGAAGCCGCTGGTAGGTGGAGAAGTAGAGCTGGCGGGCGATGGTGTGCGCGAAGTCGCCGTTCGGCTGCTCGACGAGCTGGAGGTTGCGGAAGGAGCGCTCCTCGCGGAGGTAGGCCAGCTCGTCCTCGTCGCCGGCCATGGAGAGCAGGACCCGGGCCTGGCCGAGCAGGTCCAGCGCGATGTTGGCCAGGGCGACTTCCTCTTCGAGGACGGGCGCGTAGCCCGCCCACTCCCCCAGCCGGTGCGAGAGCACCAGGGCGTCGTCGCCGAGGGCCAGGGCGGCCGCGGTGTTCACGGTGAGAGTCACAGGTGCTTCACCCCTTCCGGGATCTCGTAGAACGTCGGGTGGCGGTAGGGCTTGTCCGCGGACGGCTCGAAGAACGGGTCCTTCTCGTCGGGCGAGGAGGCCGTGACGGCGGCCGACGGGACGACCCAGATCGAGACGCCCTCGCCGCGGCGGGTGTACAGATCGCGGGCGTTGCGCAGCGCCAGCTCGGCGTCCGGCGCGTGCAGGCTGCCGGCGTGGGTGTGCGACAGTCCCCGGCGCGAGCGCACGAAGACCTCCCACAGCGGCCAGTCGGTGTTCGTCATGCTCGGGTCGCTCCTGTCTCACCGGTCGTGCTCGTCGAGCCGACGGTCCCGCTCGTGTGCTTGTCCGCGTACGCCGCGGCCGCCTCCCGCACCCAGGCGCCCTCCTCGTGGGCGCGCCGGCGCTGGGTGATCCGCTGGTCGTTGCACGGGCCGTTGCCCTTGAGGACCTCCCAGAACTCCGTCCAGTCGATGGCGCCGAAGTCGTGGTGTCCGCGCTCCTCGTTCCACACGAGGTCGGGGTCGGGCAGGGTCAGGCCGAGCGATTCGGCCTGGGGCACGGCTATGTCGACGAAGCGCTGGCGCAGCTCGTCGTTGGAGTGGCGTTTGATCTTCCACGCCATCGACTGGGCGGAGTGCGAGGACTCGTCGTCGGGCGGGCCGAACATCATCAGGGAGGGCCACCACCAGCGGTCGACGGCGTCCTGCGCCATCGCGTGCTGTTCGGGGGTGCCCTGGCTCAGGGCCAGCAGCAGTTCGTACCCCTGGCGCTGGTGGAAGGACTCCTCCTTGCACACGCGGACCATGGCGCGCGCGTACGGGCCGTACGAGCAGCGGCACAGGGGGACCTGGTTGGTGATCGCCGCGCCGTCGACGAGCCAGCCGATGGCGCCGACGTCCGCCCATGTCAGCGTCGGGTAGTTGAAGATCGACGAGTACTTCTGGCGGCCGGAGTGCAGCTTGTCCAGCAGTTCGTCGCGGCCGACGCCGAGCGTCTCGGCCGCGCTGTACAGATACAGCCCGTGTCCCGCCTCGTCCTGGACCTTCGCCATCAGGATCGCCTTGCGGCGCAGCGAGGGCGCGCGCGTGATCCAGTTGGCCTCGGGCTGCATGCCGATGATCTCGGAGTGGGCGTGCTGCGCGATCTGGCGGACCAGGGTGGAGCGATAGGCGTCGGGCATCCAGTCGCGGGGCTCGATGCGTTCGTCGGCCGCCACCGCGGCGTCGAAGACGACCTCGTACGCCGCTGTGCGCGCCGCTTCGTCGGCGGCTTCGTCCGCTTGTGTGCGGGCCGTGTGGTGCGCTGATGCTGTCGCCATGCGGTCCCCCTCGACCTCTCGCTCCCGACCGACCGATCGTTCGGTCCATTCGCAACAATGGTCGGTCGAGCGTCGTACGGTGTCAACCGCTGTGGACAACTCGTGGGCGGCGGCGTGCCCCGTTGTGACAGATGGGGCTGTGCCGGAGGGCCGGCTCTGATTACGGTTCGCTTGCGCACGTCGTGGTGCGGTACGACGTGACGGTACGGTGCCCGCAGTCCGGTGGCCGGCAGTCGGATCCGGGATCGTGGATCGGGGCGGGATGGACGCGAGGCACGAGGACTCTGAGCGGGAGCCGGGTTCGGCCGCGCCCGGGGAGGGCACGCCTGCGGGCGCGCCCGGAGTCACCGGTGGTACGCCGTTGCCCGGCCCGCGACCGGCCCACGAGGCGGCGCCCCGCCCGGCGCCCGAGGCGACCGGGCCCGACACCGGGGCGGCCGAGGAGGACGCGGCGGAGCGCCCCGCGGAGCCCGAGAGCCCGGAATCAGGCCCCGTCGCTTCCGCGGCCTCTCAGGAGCCCACGTCCGCGACCGCCGCTCCCGCGCTCCCTGAGGAGCCCACGTCCGCGACTGCCGCTCCCGCGTTCCCTGAGGAGCCCACATCCGCGCCCGCGGGCCTCGACGGGACCGAATCCGGTACGACGGCACCTCTGGGGTACCCCGGAGAAGACGACTGCCCGGGGGACGGGGTGCCCGTGGGACTCGCGGCGCTGTCCCTGCGCTCTCAGATCGCCGCCGCCCTCGCCCTGGCGGTCGTGGCCGTCGTCGCCTGTGCGCACCTCGGCATGGTGTTCCTGCATGTCGCGCCGTCGAACACGGTGACGAAGCAGCACGGCCGCGCGATCGACGACTGGATCTACCCCGAGTTCGAGCAGAACTGGAAGCTCTTCGCCCCCAACCCGTTGCAGCAGGACATCGCGGTCCAGGTCCGCGCCCTGGTCCGCACCGAGGACGGCACCAGCCGCGAGACCGGCTGGTACGACCTGTCCGCGCTCGACGGACTGGCCATCGATGGCAATCCGCTGCCGAGCCACACCCAGCAGAACGAACTGCGCCGTGCCTGGGACTTCTACCTCGGCACGCACGACGGCGAGAACCGCGGCGTGGGCCTGCGCGGCGATCTCTCGGAGCGTTATCTGCGCCGTATCGGCGTCCTGCGCCTCCACCGCGAGCACGCGGGCGGCGAGGGCGCCGTCGTCGAACGCCTCCAGTTCCGCTCCCTCACCACCGACGTGCCGCCTCCACGGTGGAGCGACGAGAAGGTGTCCGACCGGCCCGTCGTCCGTGAGCTGCCCTGGTGGGCCGTTCCGGCCGGCGACCGCGCGGACGGGCTGACGGAGGCGAGCACCCGATGAACCG
Source organism: Streptomyces sp. NPDC059371 (assembly GCF_042751995.1). Classification (NCBI taxonomy): domain Bacteria; kingdom Bacillati; phylum Actinomycetota; class Actinomycetes; order Kitasatosporales; family Streptomycetaceae; genus Streptomyces; species Streptomyces sp. NPDC059371. Next base: position 131,176 of record NZ_JBHYXD010000010.1, read on the forward strand.
ATTCGCTCCCACGCTCGCGCGCGGCATCGCCCGGGTCACCGAGTCCGCCCTCGGTCCGTACCAGAGCGCCGTGATCCGTATCGGCTTCGCCGCCACCTGGCTGCTGTTCCTGCTGCGCGAGTACCCCCACCGCCAGGAGTTGTACGGGCCCGACGCGCCCTGGAGCTGGGACCTCGCCCGGCAGCTCGTCGCGAGCAACCACGCCTTCACGGTCCTGTTGTGGTCCGACAGCCGGATGTGGTTCGAGACCGTCTACGCCGTCGCCGTCCTCGCCGCCGCCCTGCTGCTGGTGGGATGGCGGACCCGCGCAGTGTCCGTGGTCTTCATGATCGGCGTGCTGTCCCTGCAGAACCGCAGTGTCTTCGTCGGGGACGGCGGGGACAACGTCCTTCACCTGATGGCGATCTACCTGGTGTTCACGCGCTGTGCCCAGGTGTGGTCCCTCGACGCGCGGCGGGACCGCCTCGCCCGCGAGACGCGCGAGCGGGGCGAGAGGACCGGGCCGGACCGAGCGGGCCCGATGCTGTGGGCGGGTCTCGGGATCGCGCTGGCGGTGGCGACGGGCGCGGGGCGGATCGACGGGGGTTTCCTGGGCGGCTGGCTCACGGTCTTCTGGGGGCTGTGGGCGGCGCAGGGGCTGTGGTGGGCCGTCGGCCGTCTCGCCCGCACCGCGGAGCCGCGCGCCCTGCTGGACATCGTCGCCAACCTCGTGCACAACGCCGCTCTGATGATCATCATGGCCGAGGCGTGCCTGATCTACGCGACGGCGGGCTGGTACAAGATCCAGGGTTCGCGCTGGCAGGACGGCACCGCCGTCTACTACCCGCTCCACCTGCGGTCCTTCTCCCCGTGGCCGGCGCTGTCCGACCTGATGTCCGCGCACGGCACGATCGTGATGCTGGTGACGTACGGAACGGTCGCCGCGCAGGTCGCCTTCCCCTTCACCCTGTTCAACCGGCGGGTCAAGAACGTCCTGCTGGCGGTCATGATGACCGAGCACGCGGTGATCGCCGTGGTTCTCGGGCTGCCGTTCTTCTCGCTCGCGATGATCGCCGCGGACTCCGTGTTCCTGCCCACGCCCTTCCTGCGGTACCTGGGCGGACGGGTGGCACGCACGTGGGACAGGCTGTTTTCCGGCGGCGGCCGTACGCTCCCGGGGCCCCGTGAGCCGCTACCGGGCGCTCCGGAGGAGCCCGGGCACACGCACGTAGGCTTCACCGCATGAACGACCCGGTACGTGTCTGGCGCCAGCTCTGCGACGACTCCGTCCTGCTCGACGGCTTCCACGCCCTCAAGCACGCGGTGCGCTTCGGGGCGCGGATCCCGGTCGCCGTCACGACCGACCGGCCGGCGGTCCTCGAACTGGCCGGCGAGCTCGCCCCCGACGTGCGTGCCGCGCTCGACGAGCTGCTGACCGAGGTACCCGGGCCGGCGTTCACGGCACTCGTGCCGCGACCGCATCCCACCTCGGTGGCGGCTCTCGCCGTACGTCCCTCACGCGCCGCCAACCTGGAGACGCTGGCCCGCGCGCCGCGCACCGCGCCCGTGGTCGTCCTCGACAATCCGCGCAACCTCGGCAACGCGGGGGCGGTGATCCGGCTCGCGGCGGGCTTCGGCGCGACCGGGGTGGTCACGACGGGCACGCTCGACCCCTGGCACCCCACCGTCGTACGCGGCGGGGCCGGCCTGCACTACGCGACCGCCGTGGAGCGCCTGAGCGTGGACGAACTGCCCGCGGGTCCGGTGTTCGCGCTCGACCCCGAGGGCGAGGACATCCGGGGGACGAAGCTTCCCGACGACGCCCTGCTCGCCTTCGGCTCGGAGCGCAGCGGGCTGTCCGCCGAACTGCGCTCCCGGGCCGACCACCTGGTCTCGCTGCCGATGCGCCCCCAGGTCTCCAGCTACAACCTCGCGACCAGTGTGGCCATGACGCTGTTCCACTGGAGCGCCACCGGGGACGCACGGGCCTAGGGCCTGCCCGCCGGACAGGCCCTGGACGCCCGAAGGGCTTCGGGGCTCACGCCTCCCGGCGTACCTCGATCACCCGGAAGCGGTTCGCCACGAACGCCCCGTCGCACAGCGCCGCGTTGGCCGCGCCGTTGCCGCCCGAGCCGTGGAAGTCCGAGAACGCGGCCGTCTGGTTGACGTAGACCCCGCCCGTGAGGTTCAGGGAGAGCTGGGCGCACTCCTCCAGGCAGGCCTCCTGCACCTCGCGCTCGAACGCCTCGTCGGTGGTGTACGCGCCGACGGTCATCGCGCCCTTGTCCCGCGTGGTGTGCCGCAGGAGCTCCACGGCCTCCGCGGCCGAGTCGACCGCGACGGCGAAGGACACCGGACCGAAGCACTCGCTCAGGTAGGCGGCCTCGTCGTCGCTCCCGGCGTTCTCCCAGAACTTGCGCGCGCCGTCCAGCTTCACGATCAGCGGTGAGCGCACGACGGCACCCGGGAACTCCGGGTTGTCGATCTGCCGCGAGGGCAGGGCCACCTCGCCGAGACCGGCGGCGGCCTCCAGCCGGGCCTTGACGTCCGGGTTCACGATGGCGCCGAGCAGCGCGTTCGCGCGGGCGTCGTCGCCGAGGAGTCCGCCGACCGACTTCGCGAGATCGGCCGCCACCTCGTCGTAGGACTTGTGGCCCTCGTCCGTGGAGACGCCGTCGCGCGGGATCAGCAGGTTCTGCGGGGTGGTGCACATCTGGCCGCTGTAGAGCGACAGGGAGAACGCCAGGTTGGACAGCATCCCCTTGTAGTCGGCGGTCGACTCCACGATCACCGTGTTGACGCCGGCCTTCTCCGTGTAGACCTGCGCCTGGCGGGCGTTGGCCTCCAGCCAGTCGCCGAAGGCGGTGGAGCCGGTGTAGTCGACGATGCGGATCTCGGGGCGGGTGGCCAGCGTCTTGGCGATGCCCTCGCCGGGACGCTCGGCGGCGAGCGCCACCAGGTTCGGGTCGAAGCCCGCCTCGGCGAGCACCTCGCGCGCGACCTGCACGGTGAGCGCGAGCGGGAGCACCGCGCGCGGGTGGGGCTTCACCAGGACCGCGTTGCCCGTGGCCAGCGAGGCGAACAGGCCCGGGTAGCCGTTCCACGTCGGGAAGGTGTTGCAGCCGATCATCAGCGCGACGCCGCGCGGGACAGGCGTGAACTGCTTGGTGAGCACGAGCGGGTCGCGCTTGCCCTGGGGCTTGCTCCACTCCGCGGTGTCGGGGGTGCGGACCTGCTCCACATAGGCGTAGGCCACTGCCTCCAGACCGCGGTCCTGCGCGTGCGGGCCGCCCGCCTGGAACGCCATCATGAAGGCCTGGCCGCTGGTGTGCATGACCGCGTGCGCGAACTCGTGCGTGCGGTCGCTGATCCGCTTGAGGATCTCCAGACAGACCACCGCGCGGATCTCCGCGCCCGCGTCGCGCCAGGCGCGCTGCCCCGCGCGCATGGCGGGCAGCAGCGTGTCGATGTCCGCGTGCGGGTACGTGACGCCGAGCTCGATGCCGTACGGCGACACCTCGCCCCCGACCCAGTCGTCCGTGCCGGGCTGGTCCAGGTCGAGGCGGGTGCCCAGCAGGGCGTCGAAGGCGGCCTTGCCCTCGGCCATGCCCAGGCTGCCGTGCTCGCCGTACGCCTTGGGGTGCTCGGGATGCGGGGACCAGTACGCGCGCGTGCGGATCGCTTCCAGCGCCTGATCCAGGGTCGGCCGGTGCTTGGCGATCAACTGGTGCGCGGTGAGTTCGGCGGCCATCAAGGACCAACTCCTTGTCTCAAGAGCTCCTCGTCGAGCTCGCGAGCTGGGCAGGAATGGACAGTCAGAGTTAGAGTAACCGAACGATCGGTCGGGACAAGGGGGTCCGCCGCATCTGTGGAAAACGTCGTGCGGGAGGATCGCGCACATGACAGCACTCGACCTCAGCAGCCCCGTGGCAGTCGTCGGCACCGGCACCATGGGCCAGGGCATCGCCCAGGTCGCGCTGGTGGCCGGCCACCCCGTGCGGCTCTACGACGCCGCTCCCGGGCGGGCCGCGGCGGCGGCCGAAGCGATCGGCGCCCGTCTCGACCGGCTCGTCGCGAAGGACCGGCTCACCGGCGCCGACCGGGATGCCGCGCGCGCCCGTCTCCAGCCGGCCGCGAACCTCAGCGACCTCGCGGACTGCACGCTCGTCGTCGAGGCGGTGCTCGAAGAACTCGACGTCAAGCAGCGGCTGTTCGGCCAGCTCGAGGACATCGTCGGGGACGACTGCCTGCTGGCCACCAACACCTCCTCGCTGTCCGTCACGGCCATCGGCGGCGCGCTGCGCAATCCGGGCCGTCTCGTCGGGCTGCACTTCTTCAACCCGGCGCCGCTGCTGCCGCTCGTGGAGGTCGTCTCCGGGTTCGCGACCGACGTCACCTCGGCCACGCGCGCGTACGAGACGGCCCGCGCCTGGGGCAAGACGCCCGTCGCCTGCGCGGACACGCCCGGTTTCATCGTCAACCGCATCGCGCGGCCCTTCTACGCCGAGGCCTTCGCGGTCCACGAGTCCCAGGCCGCCGACCCCGCCACCATCGACGCGGTCCTGCGCGAGTCCGGCGGTTTCCGGATGGGCGCCTTCGAACTCACCGACCTGATCGGCCAGGACGTCAACGAGTCCGTCACCCACTCCGTGTGGCGGGCCTTCTTCCAGGACGTGCGCTTCACGCCCTCGCTCGCCCAGCGACGGCTCGTCGAGTCGGGCCGGCTCGGCCGCAAGGCGGGACACGGCTGGTACGACTACGGGGACGGCGCCGAACCCGCCGAGCCGCACACAGCGGAGAAGACGCAGCCGCCCGCCTACGTCGTCGCCGAGGGCGATCTGGGCCCCGCCGCCGAGATCATCTCCCTGATCCGTGAGGCGGGCATCCGGGTCCGGGAGGACGAGGAGGACCACGGCACCCGCCTGGTGCTGCCGAGCGGCGGCCAGCTGGTCCTCGCCGACGGCCAGACCTCCGTCGAGTTCCGCGACGTCGTCTACTTCGACCTCGCGCTCGACTACCGCAAGGCCACCCGGATCGCCCTGTCGACCTCGCAGGACACCGCTCCCCAGACGCTCGCGGAGGCCATCGGCCTCTTCCAGGCGCTGGGCAAGGACGTCAGCGTGATCGGGGACTGCCCCGGCATGATCGTCGCCCGCACGGTGGCCCGGATCGTCGACCTCGCGCACGACGCGGTCGCCAAGGGCGTGGCCACCGAGGAGGACATCGACACCGCGATGCGCCTCGGCGTCAACTACCCCCTCGGCCCCTTCGAGTGGAGCCGCAGGCTCGGCGCCGACTGGTCGTACGACGTCCTGGACGAACTGCACGTGCGCGACCCCTCCGGGCGCTACGCCCCGTCACTGGCGCTCTACCGCCACGCGTACGGCAACGAGAAGCGTGAGGGTGCCCAGTGACCACCGCCAAACGGGACACGTACACCCCCGAGACGCTGCTCTCCGTGGCCGTCCAGGTCTTCAACGACCGCGGCTACGACGGCACCTCCATGGAGCACCTCTCCAAGGCCGCCGGCATCTCCAAGTCGTCGATCTACCACCATGTCTCGGGCAAGGAGGAGCTGCTGCGGCGCGCGGTGAGCCGGGCGCTGGACGGCCTCTTCGAGATCCTCGACGAGGAGAACGCGCGCGTGGGACGGGCCGTGGAGCGCCTGGAGTACGTGGTGCGGCGCATGGTCGAGGTGCTCACGTCCGAGCTGCCCTACGTGACGCTGCTCCTGCGGGTGCGCGGCAACACGGACACCGAGCGGTGGGCCCTGGAGCGGCGCCGCGACTTCGACCACAGGGTCGCCGAGCTTCTGAAGGCGGCGGCCGCGGACGGGGACGTACGCGGCGACGTCGAGGTCCGGCTCGCGACCCGGCTGGTCTTCGGAATGATCAACTCGCTGGTGGAGTGGTACCGCCCGGACGCGCGGGGCATGGGCGCGCGCGAAGTGGCCGACGCCGTGGTGGTGCTGGTCTTCGGAGGGCTCCGGCAGGAGCTCTGAGACCGCCTGCGGGGCCGGCGGCAGGGGCCGGGCCGACCTTTCCGGCCCGGCGCGCGGCGGTGCCGGTTCCGGCGGACTTCTCGTCGCCCGAAGCCTGGCCGCGCCGGCTCCACGGGCGGGTGCCGTGCGGCCGGGAGACCCGGCGGCTCAGGCCTCCGGCTCCAGGTCCTCCTCCTCGAAGACCAGCAGCGTTCTGCTGCTGAGCACCTCCGGGATGGCCTGGAGCCGGGTGAGCACCAGCTCGCGCAGCGCCCGGTTGTCCGGAGTGTGCACCAGCAGAAGGACGTCGAAGTCGCCGCCCACCAGGGCGATGTGCGAGGCCCCGGGCAGCACCCTCAGCCGCTCCCGCACCGTGCGCCACGAGTTCTGCACGATCTTGAGGGTGATGTACGCCGACGTGCCCTGACCCGCGCGTTCGTGGTCGACGCGCGCCCCGAAGCCGCGGATCACACCGTCCTCGATGAGCCGGTTGATCCGTGCGTAGGCGTTGGCCCTCGAGACATGGACCCGTTCGGCCACGGAACGTATGGAGGCACGGCCGTCCGCCTGCAGCATGTGCAGGATGTCCTGGTCGATCGCGTCGAGCGGACGGGCGGGCGGCGCGGAGGGTCCGGCCTCCGGCGGCTCGGCCATTTGTTCAGGTGCCATGTCCCCCCGCCTCCCTACCATGGACGTACTGCATCCATCTCAGGCTGCGCGGAACCGTTTGTCCACAGCCTGGCGGCGCCTGTAGCCAAAATGTGCCGACGACCGAACAATCGGTAGGTGAGGCGCGTCACACCCGTGACGCGTCCGAAGCCGCTCCCACGAGGAGGTGCCGTCATGACGGTCATGGAGCAGCGAGGGGCCTACCGGCCCACGCCGCCGCCCGCCTGGCAGCCCCGCACCGACCCCGCGCCGTTGCTGCCCGACGCGCTGCCCCACCGCGTCCTCGGCACCGACGCCGCCGCCAAGGTCGATCCGGCCCTGCTGCGCCGTCTGCACACGGAACTGGTCCGTGGCCGCCGGTACAACGTCCAGGCCACCGCGCTCACCAAGCAGGGCCGTCTCGCCGTGTACCCGTCCAGCACCGGACAGGAGGCCTGCGAGGTGGCCGCCGCGCTCGTGCTGGAGGAGCGCGACTGGCTCTTCCCGAGCTACCGGGACACCCTCGCCGCCGTCGCCCGCGGCCTCGACCCCGTCCAGGCCCTCACCCTCCTGCGCGGCGACTGGCACACCGGCTACGACCCGCACGAGCACCGCATCGCGCCCCTGTGCACCCCGCTCGCGACCCAGCTCCCGCACGCCGTGGGCCTCGCGCACGCCGCCCGCCTCAAGGGCGACGACGTGGTCGCGCTCGCCCTGGTCGGCGACGGCGGCACCAGCGAGGGCGACTTCCACGAAGCGCTGAACTTCGCCGCCGTGTGGCAGGCGCCCGTGGTCTTCCTCGTGCAGAACAACGGCTTCGCCATCTCCGTCCCGCTCGCCAAGCAGACCGCCGCCCCGTCGCTGGCCCACAAGGCCGTCGGCTACGGGATGCCGGGCCGCCTGGTCGACGGCAACGACGCGGTGGCCGTGCACCAGGTGCTGAGCGAGGCCATCGCCCACGCGCGCGCGGGCGGCGGTCCCACCCTCGTCGAGGCCGTGACGTACCGCATCGACGCCCACACCAACGCCGACGACGCCACCCGCTACCGAGTCGACGCCGAGGTCGAGACCTGGCGCGCCCACGACCCGGTCACGCTGGTGGAGCGCGAGCTGACCGAGCGCGGCCTGCTCGACGAGGCCGCCCTGCAAGCGGTCCGCGACGATGCCGAGGCGATGGCCGCGGACCTGCGCGAACGCATGAACCAGGACCCGGTGCTCGACCCCATGGAACTGTTCGCCCATGTGTACGCCCAGCCCACTCCTCAACTGCTCGAGCAGGAGAGCCGGCTGAGAGCGGAGCTGGACGCCGAGGCGGACGGCACGCTCGGAGCGGGCCCGCACGGCCCGGAAGGAGCCGGGCGATGACCACGGTTGCCCTCAAACCGGCCACCATGGCGCAGGCGCTCGGGCGCGCCCTGCGCGACGCCATGGCCGCCGACCCCTCCGTCCACGTCATGGGCGAGGACGTCGGCACCCTCGGCGGCGTCTTCCGCGTCACCGACGGACTCGCCAAGGAGTTCGGCGACGACCGCTGCACGGACACCCCCCTCGCCGAGGCGGGCATCCTCGGCGCGGCGGTCGGCATGGCCATGTACGGCCTGCGGCCGGTCGTGGAGATGCAGTTCGACGCGTTCGCCTACCCGGCGTTCGAGCAGCTCATCTCGCACGTGGCGAAGATGCGCAACCGCACGCGCGGTGCCATGCCCCTGCCCATCACGATCCGCGTCCCCTACGGCGGCGGCATCGGCGGCGTCGAGCACCACAGCGACTCCTCCGAGGCGTACTACATGGCGACCCCGGGTCTCCACGTCGTCATGCCCGCGACCGTCTCCGACGCCTACGGGCTGCTGCGCGAGGCCATCGCCTCGGACGACCCGGTCGTCTTCCTGGAGCCCAAGAGGCTGTACTGGTCGAAGGATTCCTGGAACCCGGACGAGCCGCCGGCCGTTGAGCCGATAGGCCGCGCCGTGGTGCGGCGCCCGGGCCGGAGCGCCACGCTGATCGCGTACGGGCCGTCCGTGCCCGTCTGCCTCGAAGCCGCCGAGGCGGCGCGGGCCGAGGGCTGGGACCTCGAAGTCGTCGACCTGCGTTCGCTGGTGCCGTTCGACGACGAGACGGTCGCGGCCTCGGTGCGGCGGACCGGACGAGCGGTCGTCGTGCACGAGTCGGGCGGGTACGGAGGACCGGGCGGGGAGATCGCGGCCCGCGTCACGGAGCGCTGCTTCCACCACCTGGAGGCGCCGGTGCTGCGCGTCGCCGGGTTCGACATCCCGTATCCGCCGCCGATGCTGGAGCGGCACCACCTGCCCGGCGTCGACCGGATCCTGGACGCCGTGGGACGGCTGCAATGGGAGGCGCAGAGCTGATGGCACAGGTGCTGGAGTTCAAGCTCCCCGACCTCGGGGAGGGACTCACCGAGGCGGAGATCGTCCGCTGGCTGGTGGAGGTCGGTGACGTCGTCGCCGTCGACCAGCTCGTCGTCGAGGTCGAGACGGCCAAGGCGATGGTCGAGGTCCCCTGTCCCTACGGCGGCGTGGTCACCGCCCGCTTCGGCGAGGAGGGCACCGAACTGCCCGTCGGGGCACCGCTGCTGACCGTCGCCGTGGGCGCCCCGGCCGTGGCCGGGGACAGCGGGACCGGCATGGACGAGCGGAGCGACGAGGGCTCCGGGAACGTGCTCGTCGGGTACGGCACCGGAGCGCCCCCGGCGCGGCGCCGGAGGGTGCGCCCCTCCGGCGGAGCCGCCGCACCGGCCGGGACGCCGTCCCCGGCGGGCGCGGGCGCGTCACCCGCCCGGTCCGGGCGGAGCCGCCCCGAACCCGCCGGTGCCGTGCCGCCGGCCGCAGCAGGCACGCGGGACGCCCGCAACGGCGTGGCGCCGTCGCGGGGCGACGGCCCCGTGCCGGTCATCTCGCCGCTCGTGCGCCGGCTCGCCCGGGAGAACGGCGTGGACCTGCGGGAGCTGGAGGGCTCCGGCCCCGAGGGACTCATCCTGCGCGCCGACGTCGAGTACGCGCTGCGCGCGGCGGCGACCGGCCGGCTGCGGTCGGCCGCGCCTGCCGGATTCGGCGTGCCCGCCGCGGCGCCCGCGTTCGACGCTCTGGCCGATCAGGTGACCTCGTACGCGGACATCGCGTCGGTGGTGCCCGGCGCGGCGTCCGGCGCGTCCGGCGTCTCCCGGGGCACGACCCCGGCGGGCGTCCGTGTCCCCCTCAAGGGTGTGCGCGGTGCCGTCGCCGACAAGCTCTCGCGCAGCCGGCGTGAGATCCCGGACGCGACCTGCTGGGTGGACGCCGACGCGACGGAGCTCATGCGGGCACGCAGGGCGATGAACGCGGCCGGCGACCCGAAGATCTCCCTGCTGGCACTGCTGGCCCGGATCTGCACCGCGGCACTGGCCCGTTTCCCGGAGCTGAACTCGACGGTCGACATGGACGCCCGCGAGATCGTCCGGCTCGACCAGGTGCACCTGGGCTTCGCGGCCCAGACCGAGCGCGGGCTCGTCGTCCCCGTGGTGCGGGACGCGCACGCACGGGACGCGGAGGGTCTGAGCGCGGAGTTCGGCCGGCTGACCGAGGCGGCCCGGACCGGGACACTGACCCCGGCGGACCTCACGGGCGGCACGTTCACGCTCAACAACTACGGCGTGTTCGGCGTCGACGGCTCGACGCCGATCATCAACCACCCCGAGGCGGCCATGCTCGGCGTCGGCCGCATCATCCCCAGGCCGTGGGTGCACGAAGGCGAGTTGGCGGTGCGTCAGATCGTCCAGCTCTCGCTCGCCTTCGACCACCGTGTCTGCGACGGCGGTACGGCGGGCGGCTTCCTGCGCCATGTGGCGGACTGCGTCGAACAGCCGGCGGTGCTGCTGCGGACTCTGTAGGACGCGGGGTCCGGTCACCCCGGACCCGTGCCGTGCCCCGGGGGTGGCACCGAATCCCCGGACGCCCATACTCGGGGCATGACCGCGTACGAGCCCGAGGACGCGACCGGGCGGCCGGGCAGCCGTGACCCGCGGGGCACCCGCGGCGCCGATGCCGGGTACGACGCCGTCGTGCTCGCGGGCGGTGCCGCCCGGCGGCTCGGCGGCGAGGACAAGCCCGGCGTGCGGGTGGGCGGCCGGACGCTGCTGGACCGGGTGCTGGCCGCCTGTGCCGATGCCGGCCGCACGGTGGTGGTGGCCGGGCCCAGGCCCACGGCACGCCCCGTGGAGTGGGCCCGCGAGGACCCGCCCGGCGGGGGCCCGCTCGCCGCGCTGGACGCCGGGCTCCGGCACACCGCGGCGCCGTACGTCCTCGTGCTCTCGGCCGACCTGCCGTTCCTGGAGGAGAAGACGGTCCGGCGCCTGCTGGACACCCTTCACACCGCCGGCCCACCCGAGCCCCCGCCGACCCCTGATCAGGGCCCAGGAACCCACGCCGAGGAACCCGGCATCCGCGACGGCGGGCGTGGTACCCGTGCCGACGGCCCCGATGTCCGCTTCGACGGTGTTCTTCTCGTCGATCCCGAGGGGCGGGATCAGCCGCTTGTGGCCGTCTACCGCGCCGACGCGCTGCGTCGCGAGCTGGGCGTGCTCGCCGCCGCGCACGGGAGCCTCGCCGGGCTGCCGTTGCGGCGGCTCGTCGCCGCACTCGATCTCACTCGCATCGCCGATCCCGTCGCGTCCTTCGACTGCGACACCTGGGACGACATCGCCGCCGCTCGGGCACGCATCAGGGAGCATGGGCACGTGCTGGATGAATGGATTTCCGCAGTCAAGGACGAACTGGGCATCGACCTGGACGTCGACACCGGTGTGCTGCTCGACCTGGCCCGGGGGGGGCGGCCCCGCGGGCGGCGCGCCGCCCCCCCCCCCCCCCCCCCAGAGCGACTCAGAAGCCGCGGCGCCGCGCC
>NZ_JBHYXD010000010.1:142685-150888 GCF_042751995.1 Streptomyces sp. NPDC059371
AGAGCGTCCGGCGACACCCCCTCTCCGACCCCCGCGGGGGCCGGCCCGCCCCCCCCCCCCCCGCCCCCCGCGCCCCCCCCAGGCCGGCCGCGCCACTGACCACGTTCCTCGTCGGATACGCGGCCGCGAGAGCAGGCGGGGGCCCGGAAGCGGTCGCCGAAGCCTCCCGCAAGGCCGCCGCGCTCGCGCTCCGCTGGGCCGACGAGGACGCGCCCGAAGCCACGCCGGGCGCCGCGTCGCCCGGCCCCACAACCGCCACGACCGCCACCGAGTCGGACGCCGGATGACCGCCGCACGCTCCACCCGGGACAGCCGGGACGGCCAGGACACCGACGACTTCGACGTCGAGGAGGCGCTCGCCCTGGTCAAGGGCACGGGCGCCCGCCCGACCGGCGAGCCCGGCCGGGCGGAGCGCGCCGTCCCGGGCCCCCAGGGAAGTGACCCGGCGGCGGCCCCGTCGCCCGGCGCGCAGGACAGCGGCGAGGGCAAACACACCCGGCACCGGTCCACCCCGTGGCCGGAGGCCCGGGCCGTCGCCGAGCGGGCCGCCCGCTCCCTGGCCCGCCGCACCCCCGTTTCGGTCCCCTTGGAGGCATCCCTCGGCCTCGTCCTCGCCGCACCCCTGACCGCGCTCACCGACCTCCCCTCCTTCGACACCTCCGCCATGGACGGCTGGGCGGTCGCCGGACCCGGCCCCTGGGAGGTGCGGGAGAGCGGCGTCCTCGCCGGGCACGCGGAACCGGAGCGGCTCAGCGACGGCGAGGCGGTGCGGATCGCCACCGGGGCACGGGTCCCGAGGGACGCCACCGCCGTCCTGCGCAGCGAACACGGCCGCCTCGACGACAAGGGCCGGCTCCACGCGAGCGTCGCGCGGGAGCCGTCACCCGCCCGTTCCCGGGGTGTCCTGGCACTCGCGCACGGGCAGGACATCCGCTCGCGCGGCCAGGAGTGCCGCAGCGGCGACCAACTGCTGCCGCTCGGAACACTGGTCACCCCCGTCGTGCTGGGCCTCGCGGCGGCCGCCGGCTACGACACGCTCGCCGTCGTCCCTCGGCCGCGCGCCGAAGTTCTCGTACTCGGCGACGAGTTGCTCACCGAGGGACTGCCCCGGGAAGGACTCATCCGGGACGCGCTCGGTCCGATGCTGCCGCCGTGGCTGCGGGCGCTGGGCGCCGAGGTCGTCGCGGTGCGCCGGCTCGGCGACGACGCCAAGGCGCTGCACAAGGCGATCACCGGCTCCCGGGCCGATCTGATCGTCACCACCGGCGGTACGGCCGGCGGCCCCGTCGACCATGTCCACCCCACCCTGCGCCGGATCGGCGCCGACCTGCTGGTGGACAGTGTCAAGGTGCGGCCGGGACACCCGATGCTGCTGGCCCGCACCCAGGAGAACCAGCACCTCGTCGGCCTGCCGGGCAACCCCCTCGCCGCCGTCTCCGGCCTGCTCACACTGGCCGAACCGCTGCTGCGCACGCTGGCCGGACGCATGGCCCCGGAGCCGTACACGCTGCCGCTCGGGGAAGCCGTGCAGGGGCACCCGTACGACACCCGGCTCATCCCCGTCTCGTTGCGCGGCGAGCGGGCCACGCCGCTGCACTACAACGGCCCGGCGATGCTGCGCGGTATCGCGGCCGCCGACGCGCTCGCGGTCGTACCGCCGGGCGGCGCCCGTGCCGGGCAGGAGCTGGACCTCATCGATCTGCCGTGGGCCGTCGCGGGGATCGACGCGTGCTTCGCCTGAGCCGGTCGAGGGTGTGAGTGGCATGAATGCGAGCGGGGAGTGTTTCACGTGAAACTTCCGGGCGACGACGACGCACCTCCACGGCAGGCATGCGCATTGCCTGATCCACGGCAGGCATGCGCATTGCCTGTTCAACGGGCAGGCACTGCCTGCCTGATCGAGATCACGCGGTCTCCGGCCTGGAGGCTTGCGGCCTCCGGCTCGGTGTAGTCGTAGACCTTCTTCCGGCGCACGACGGCCACGACGAGATCCGTGCAGTCCCGGGGCGACCGTCCCAGTTCATCCGCTGCCACGGGTCGTTCCACGAGGTCGAGGCCTCGCCCGTACGTCATCAGATTCTCAAGGGTGTCCGCGACGTGAGGATGGGCCATGGACGCACCGAGGAGGCGACCCGCGGAACTGGAGCTGAGGACAACTGTGTCGGCACCGCTCTGCTTCAACAGCGGAAGGTTCTCGTCTTCCCGTACCGCGGCGACGATGGTCGCGTGCTTGTTGAGCTGACGCGCGGTCAGGGTGACCAACGCCGCGGTGTCGTCGCGCTGTGGAGCGACGATCACCTGTACAGCGCTGTGCAGCTCGGCTTTTCGAAGGGTGTCCGATCGGGTGGCATCACCGAGCACCGACACGAGCCCGTCACTGTTGGCGGCCTCCGCGGCCGACCGATCGGGATCGACGACCACGATCTTGTCTTTGCGGATGCCCTGCCCCAGAAGCGCTTCGATGGCGTGCCGGCCCTTGGTCCCATAGCCGACGACGACCACGTGGTCGCGCAGATGGGAACGCCAGCGGTGGACGCGCACTTGCTGGCGGGTGCGCTCGGTGAGCACTTCGAGCGTCGTGCCGACCAGGATGATCAGGAACAACACGCGCAGGGGCGTGATGATGAAGATGTTGACGATCCGTGCGGTGTCGCTGACCGGGGTGATGTCGCCGTATCCGGTGGTGGAGAGAGTCACCGTCGCGTAGTAGGCGGCATCGAGGAAATCGACGCTGCCGTCGGCGTTGTCGTTGTAGCCGTCACGGTCGAACCAGACCACGAGCGTCGTGACGAAAAGGATCAGCAGGGCCATGGCCAAGCGCCGTAGAACCTGCTGAAGGGGCGGCACACTGCGTGCGACGGGCATCGTGATGGATCGTCCGGCCTCGGCATCGTCCAGGGCTTCGGCCCGCGACCGGTACCAGAGAGACCGGAGGATCGAGAACTTCCCGGTCTTGGACGGTGGTTTCTTCTCGTCGTTCATCGCCTGTCCTCTGCGACGGCGCTCCGGTCAGCCGGCATGGCGACCATGATCTCGGGCGATGCTGCGCCAGCAGTGAACCACAGACCCGGCGCGCCCAACCGCCTCCGCGCGTACACCGATCGCGCGCGATCGGTCACAGTGAGTACGCCGTTCCAGTCCCTGGGGAGCGTCGAGTTGCGGTGACAGGGCTCTCTGGGCCTGCACGGCGTCGCGGGGAGGCGCATCCTGAAGGGGTTGGGTCGACAGGTGAGGAGCAGGTGAGCGTCTGCCATGTCAAACTACAAAGTCATCGAGGTCGCCCCGGACGGCTCGCTGCAGTCGGCGGAACGGGAACTGGCCGAGCCCGCCGCGGGACAGGTGCGCATCCGGGTGGAGGCGTGCGGGGTCTGTCACTCCGACAGCTTCACCGTGCAGCCGCACGACCCCGGACAGAGGTCACCGATTCCGGGGCACGAAATCGTCGGGGTGATCGACGCGCTGGGGCCCGAGGTGGAGGGCTGGTCGACCGGGCAACGCGTCGGAGTCGGGTTCCTCGGTGGTCACTGCGGCGTGTGCCAGTCCTGCCGGATGGGGAACTTCGTCGCGTGCACGAACCAGCCGCAGACCGGCGTGGGTATCGACGGTGGTTACGCGGAAGTCGTCTACGCGCGGGCGACCGGTCTCGTCGCGGTCCCGGACGAGCTGACGTCGGCCGAGGCGGCGCCGCTCCTGTGCGCGGGCTTCACGACGTTCAACGCGCTCCTCAAGGCGCACACCAAGGCCGACGACCTGGTGGCCATCCAGGGCATCGGCGGCCTCGGACACCTGGGTGTCCAGTACGCGGCCAAGATGGGCCAGCGGGTCGTCGCCGTCGCACGCGGCACCGGCAAGGAGAAGCTGGCCCGCGAGCTCGGCGCGCATCACTACATCGACTCCACCGAGACGGACCCCGGCGAGGAACTCAGCAAGCTCGGCGGTGCACAGGCCGTCATCGCGACAGCTGCCGCCGGCGACATCTCACCCCTGCTCAACGGCCTTGCCAGCGGTGGACGACTCGTCGTCGTGGGTGCGTCCGACGAACCGGTCAAGGTCACCCCGATGCAGCTCGTCTTCGGCGACGTGCGGATCATGGGGTCCCTCACCGGAAGCGCCATCCAGAACGAGAACAACCTCCGCTTCGCCACGGACCAAGGGATCCGGGCGATGATCGAGACCCGGCCCCTGAGCGAAGCGACTGAGGCGTACGAGCGGATGTCCAGCGGAGACGCCCGCTTCCGCATGGTGCTCACCGTGTGACCGCACAGGCCCGCTCCGGGGTGGCAGGGCCTTTCAGGCGGGGCCGGTCACGTGTCGCGCCGGGATCGTCGGGAGCGCCGGGATCCGACGAGGGACTCGTGCAGCCACGCGCGGAGCAGTACCGCGGTTTTCCTCGGCTGCATCGCATCCGGCCGCATCGCCTGTGTATCCGGAAAGGTACTTTCAACTTCCAAGAAAGCGCTGGAGGGCGGCATTGAGGGAGCACACCGTCGTTGTCGGGTTCGGGACCAAGGGGCGGTCGGCCATCGAGACCGTCTGCGCGAGCGGGCTCAAGAAAGAGCAGGTCGTGGTCGTCGACCCGAGTTCCAGGGTGGTCGACGCGGCGACGGGCGAGGGGTATGCGGGAGTGATCGGGGACGCCACGCGCAGCGATGTGCTGATGCGCGCCGAACTCCACAAGGCGCGGCAGGTCATCATCGCCACCCAGCGGGACGACACCGCGGTCCTGGTCACCCTGACGGCGCGGCAGCTCAACCGCGAGGCGAAGATCGTCGCCGCCGTCCGCGAGGAGGAGAACGCGCCGCTGCTGCGGCAGTCCGGTGCCGACGCGGTCATCACCAGCGCCAGCGCGGCCGGCCGGCTGCTCGGACTCTCCGTGCTCAGCCCCGCCGCGGGCATGGTGATGGAGGACCTGATCCATCAGGGCAGCGGGCTCGACATCGTGGAGCGGCCCGTCACGAAGGCCGAGGTGGGCATGAGCGCCCGCGACACCACCGACCTGGTGGTCAGCGTCGTACGAGGTCATCGCGTGCTCGGATACGACGATCCGGACGCCGGCGCGCTGGAGTCGACGGACCGGCTGATCACGATCACGCGGGTCTCGCGCGGCAAGCGGGCGGCGCCGGACATTCGGCCCCTGCCCCGGGAGTAGGCGGCACCTCTCAGGAGTAGCGTCCCTCTCATGTACGCGATCACGATTCCTGAACCTGGTGGGCCCGAGGCGCTGGTGTGGGACGAAGTTCCCGATCCGGTGCCGGCCGAAGGCGAAGTGCTGATCGAGGTGGTGGCCAGCGCCGTCAACCGCGCCGATCTGCTGCAACGGCAGGGCCTGTACAGCCCGCCGCCCGGCGCCTCGCCCTACCCCGGACTCGAATGCTCGGGGCGCGTCGCCGCGGTCGGACCGGGCGTCATCGGCTGGTCGGCGGGCGACGAGGTGTGCGCGCTGCTGTCGGGCGGCGGATACGCCCAGAAGGTCGCCGTCCCGGCCGGGCAGTTGCTGCCCGTGCCCACGGGGCTGGACGTCCGGCAGGCGGCGGCGCTGCCCGAGGTGACGTGCACCGTCTGGTCGAACGTCTTCATGGTCGCCCACCTGCGCCCCGGCGAGACCCTGCTCGTGCACGGCGGCTCCAGCGGCATCGGCACCATGGCGATCCAGCTCGCGAAGGCCGTGGGCGCGAAGGTCGCGGTCACGGCGGGCACCAAGGAGAAGCTCGACTTCTGCGCGGAGCTGGGCGCGGACATCCTGATCAACTACCGCGAGCAGGACTTCGTCGAGGAGATCGGGCGGGCCACCGGAGGGGCGGGTGCCGACGTCATCCTCGACAACATGGGAGCCAAGTACCTCGACCGGAACGTGCGCGCCCTCGCCGTCAACGGACGGCTCGCCATCATCGGCATGCAGGGCGGCATCACGGCGGAGCTGAACATCGCCGCTCTCCTGACCAAGCGTGCCGCGATCAGCGCGACCTCGCTGCGTGCCAGGCCGCTCGGCGAGAAGGCCGCCATCGTGGCGGCCGTGCGTGAGCACGTGTGGCCGCTGATCGACTCCGGTCACGTCCGTCCGGTCGTCGACCGCGAGCTGCCCATGAGCGAAGCGGCGGGCGCGCACCGGGTCCTGGAGGAGAGCAGCCACATCGGAAAGGTGCTGCTCGTCGCCCCCTAGCGGGCCGGCTCGGCCGCAACGGTTGCCGTCCCGGGGCCGCTCAGCCGTTGCGTACCCGAAGGCCCAGGAGGGCCAGGGCCATGCCCAGGCCGATGAGGATCAGGCCGCTGCCCAGCGGCAGGATCGCCAGGTTTCCCTGGGGCGTGCCCACGACGCTCTGCTGGACGGGGGCCGCGTTGTCGCCCGAGGGGTCGGTGGCCTCGCTCGGCTCCGTGATCGCGGTGTCCGCGGCGGGGGCCGTGTCCTGGAGGTCCTGGCTGTCGGAGTCCTGGCTGTCCCGGCCGTCCGGGGTGTTCTGCTCCGTGCGGCCGGGGCGCTCGCGGCCCTCGCCCGCGTAGCTGCCCGCGCGGGAGCGGGAGGGGTCCGCCGTCGGGGTCGGGCGGGCCGGCTCGGAGGCCGTGGGACCGGCCGCGTCCGAGGCGGTGGGCCCCTGCCCGGACGGCGAGGACGGAACGGGCGGGGTGCTCCTTCCGGGTGACGGATGCGGTGATCCGGTCCCCGGGGTGGGCGGCGTGGACGGGGCGGTCGAGGTGGACGGGGTGGGCGTGGTGGTCACCCCCGCGGAAGGAGCGGGCGAGTCGCTGCCGCGGGTGGGCGGAGCCGGTGAGGTGCCGGCGGGAGCCGACGGCCCCCGCGAGACAGCGGCCGCGCCGAGGCCCCAGGAGCGGGACCCGGCGGTGGGCGCGAGGCTCCCGGAGCGGGTCAGGGAGACGGGCGCGAGGTCCGCGGAGCGGGTCAAGGAGACGGGCGCGAGGCTCCCGAGGCGGGTCAAGGAGACGGGCGCGAGGCTCCCGAGGCGGGTCAAGGAGACGGGCGCGAGGCTCCCGAGGCGGGTCAAGAAGACGGGCGCGAGGCTCCCGGGGCGGGTCAGGGCGGTGGATGCGTGGCCCCCGGTGGACGCGATGGCTCCGGACCTGGCCGCGGCCGTGGACGAGAAACTCCCGGAGACCGCCGGAGCGGCATGGGTGACGGGGGCGGCGCCGGTCAGCAGGGCCGCCGCGAGGAGTCCGGCCGTGGGCAGGGTGCGCAGCCTTGGAGTCACGTCGGTGACCCCCTCCCGGAACGGTTCGCCAAGACGGGTGCCGTGATCGACGCAACCAGCCTCACATGACGTCGTGATCCCGGCATCTCGACAGAAAGTGACGTCATTCGCGCACTTCAGAGGCCGTGGCACCCCTTCATTTCGCCAACTGGGCCGACGTAGGTGGTGGATCACCGTGTACGGGGGGCACCACCGTGATGGAGTACGTGGGTGCGAGAGAATGGCGGCATGGAGATGCCGAGGAACGAACGGTCGCCGGAGAACCCTCAGATCCTGGTTGTCGGACAGGACGGAATGGCTCTCGGCGGCACCGGGCACGAGGACTCCCGCGAGATCCCGGTGACGGAGATGGTGGAACAGCCTGCCAAGGTGATGCGCATCGGCAGCATGATCAAGCAGCTGCTGGAGGAAGTGCGCGCCGCTCCCCTGGACGAGGCCAGCAGGGTCCGCCTCAAGGAGATCCACGCGAGTTCCGTCAAGGAGCTGGAGGACGGTCTCGCTCCGGAGCTCGTGGAGGAGCTGGAGCGGCTCTCCTTGCCCTTCACGGACGAGGGGACCCCCAGCGACGCCGAACTGCGGATCGCGCAGGCTCAGTTGGTGGGCTGGCTGGAAGGGCTCTTCCACGGGATCCAGACGACGCTGTTCGCCCAGCAGATGGCGGCCAGGGCGCAGTTGGAGCAGATGCGCCGTGCGCTTCCGCCGGGTGTCGGCGGTCTGGAGGGCGACGAGGACCCCCGTACGGGTGGCCGTTCGGGCGGTCCGTACCTGTAACCAGCCGGGTTGCCGACCTATTACGCGTGTTGTCGACCAGCCCCGCGTGCCGTCGGCCGGCCACGCGGGTCATCGAGCCACCGCCCCCGTCACCCCGGCGTTGGGCGATCACCACCGACAAGAAGCGGGGGGGGGGGCGCGAGGGGGGGGGGCGGGGCCGCGGCCGCCGCCCCCGCGGGCCGCGGGGGGGGGGGCGCGCGCCGCGCGCCGCCGGGCGGGGGGGCGCGCGG
>NZ_JBHYXD010000010.1:150898-159596 GCF_042751995.1 Streptomyces sp. NPDC059371
GCTCAAGCCCCCCCCCCCCCCACCCCCCTGGGCGTGGGCCCACACCCCACCCACCGGGGCGCCGCCCCCCCCCGCGCCCCCCCCCCCGTTCCCGATGCCGCTTCCCGCTGGGACCCTGGGAGATGCCGCTTCCCGCTGGGACCCTAGGAGGGGTCGCCCGAGGACACCTTGAGCTCGATCTCGGGCATGTTCTTGGGGTCGACGTCGTCACCGGCGGAGGGGAACTGGTCCATGATCGTGTCCTCGCCGTACGTGTTCTCGTCCACCCGCGTGATCTTCATCTGCCAACCGGCGGCCTGGAAGCAGGACTTCACCGAGGTGAGGTTCTTGAAGTGGAAGTCGGGGACCTCGATCTTCTTCGGGTCGTTGTACGACTCCGTCGCGTCCGTGCACTTCTCGGTGTCGATCGTCTTCGACGTGTCCGGACCCTTGTGGCCCGCGACCGCGGTGGTCGACGAACTGGCGGTGCTGTCGCCGCCGCCCTTGTCGTCGTCGCTCCCGCCGTTCAGGGTGAGCGCCGTGATCAGACCGCCGATCGCGATGAGCGCGACCAGGACCGAGCCGACCACGACCGACTTGTTGCTCCCGCCGCCGCCCTGGCCGCCGGCGGGCTGGGGCGAGAGGTTGTACGGGGGAGGCGTGGAGGCGCCGTGCTGCCCGGCGTACGCGGAGGTCTGCGGCGGAGTCGGGTAGCCGCCCTGCTGCGGGTAGCCGTACGCCGGTGCGGGCGTCGGCGTGCCGTACGGGTTCGGCTGGTACGGCGTCTGCACGGGGCCGGGGGCCGGGGTGCCCTGGTCGACCGGCGGGAAGACGGCGGAGCCGACGCCCGAACCGCTCGGTGTCTGGGCGCCCGGCACGATGTTCGGCGCGGCGGCCTGGAAGGACTGGGCGACCCGGAGGCACTCGTCGCGCATGATCTCGGCGCTCGGGAAGCGTTCGTTCGGGTTCTTCTTCAGTGCGCGGGCGATCAGCGCGTCCACGGCCGGGGGCAGCGAGCGGTTGACCGAGGAGGGCGCGACCGGCTCCTCCTGGACGTGCGCGTACGCGATCGCCAGCGGGGAGTCCGCCTCGAACGGCAGCCGCCCGGTGACGAGCTGGAACAGCATGATGCCGACCGAGTACAGGTCGGACCGGGCGTCGACGCCCCGGCCGAGGGCCTGCTCCGGGGACAG
This sequence comes from Streptomyces sp. NPDC059371, assembly GCF_042751995.1. Classification (NCBI taxonomy): domain Bacteria; kingdom Bacillati; phylum Actinomycetota; class Actinomycetes; order Kitasatosporales; family Streptomycetaceae; genus Streptomyces; species Streptomyces sp. NPDC059371. The sequence continues at coordinate 152,071 of NZ_JBHYXD010000010.1, forward strand.
GTACTGCGGGGTGCCGACGACCATGCCGGTCTGCGTCATGGAGGTGACGCCGGACTGCATGGCGCGGGCGATGCCGAAGTCCATGACCTTGACGATGTTGCGCTTGGTCATCATCACGTTGCCGGGCTTGATGTCCCGGTGGACCAGGCCCATCTCGTGGCTGATCTCCAGGGCCGCCAGGACGTCCGCGGTGATCTTCAGGGCCTTGTCGGCGGGCATCGCGCCGTACTGCTGGATGTCCGCGTCGAGGACCGAGCCGAGCGGCTTGCCCTCGATGTACTCCATGACGATGTACGGCGTCGTCATGCCGTCGAGGTCGTCCTCGCCGGTGTCGAACACCGAGACGATGTTCGTGTGCGTGAGCTTGGCCACCGACTGGGCCTCGCGGCGGAAGCGCTCGCGGAAGGCCTGTTCCCGGCCGAGTTCGGTGTGCAGGGTCTTGATCGCGACCTGCCGGTCGAGCACCGAGTCGTAGGCGAGATGCACCGAGGCCATACCGCCCTCGCCGAGCAGATCGCGCAACTGGTAGCGGCCGCCGGCGACCGCGCGCCCCGCGTACCGGCCCTGTGCGCCGTCCTGGCTCATCTTCTGCGTCCCCCGCGGCATCGGTGATCGATTGGCTTATTCCGGGCCAAGTCTGCCCGAGGGCACGGACACGTCAAGCTCGGTGCCCGTTCCGTGACCGTCTGAGAAAGAAGCGTCGCGGAAGCGTTACAGGTGACGTACGCCCGGTACACGGAATGTGCACCGACCGACTTCGACGGACATCACGGCCGGTCCATCTCACGCTCATCTCGGACCGGTGCCCCGCGTGGAGCCTGTAGCGTGGCCCGACGGAGACCGTAACAACCACCGCGCAGACCGCGGGCAGAAACGACGGCGAGGACTGATGGCACAGCAGCAGCGCGCTCAGGGCCCGTCCGACCCCGAGGCGACTGGCGGCGGTATGTCAGATGCGCCGGAGCTGTGGGGTAACGGCGGGCTGGTCGGCGACGGCCGGTATCGGCTGACACACCGGCTCGGCCGGGGCGGCATGGCCGAGGTGTTCGCCGCGGAGGACGTGCGCCTGGGACGGACCGTGGCGGTGAAGCTGCTCCGTTCCGATCTGGCCGAGGACCCCGTGTCCAAGGCGCGTTTCACGCGCGAGGCGCAGTCGGTCGCGGGGCTCAACCACCACGCGGTCGTGGCTGTGTACGACTCCGGCGAGGACGTGGTCGGGCACGGCGTCGTCCCGTACATCGTCATGGAGATCGTCGAGGGTCACACGATCCGCGATCTGCTGATCAACGCCGAGGCCCCCGGGCCCGAGCAGGCGCTGATCATCGTCTCCGGTGTCCTCGAGGCGCTGGCCTACTCGCACCAGCACGGGATCGTGCACCGCGACATCAAGCCGGCGAACGTGATCATCACGGAGACCGGCGCGGTCAAGGTGATGGACTTCGGCATCGCGCGTGCCCTGCACGGCGCGCAGTCGACGATGACCCAGACCGGCATGGTCATGGGCACCCCGCAGTACCTCTCCCCGGAGCAGGCGCTCGGCAAGGCCGTCGACCACCGCTCCGACCTGTACGCGACCGGCTGCCTGCTCTACGAACTCCTCGCGCTGCGCCCCCCGTTCACCGGCGAGACCCCGCTGTCGGTGGTCTACCAGCACGTCCAGGACATCCCGCTGCCTCCCTCGGAGGTCTCGGGCGAGGTGCCGCCGGAGCTCGACGGGCTCGTCATGCGCGCCCTCGCGAAGGATCCGGACGACCGGTTCCAGACCGCCGAGGAGATGCGCGGACTCGTCCAGTACGCGCTCCAGATGCTGTACGACCAGGGCAGCCACACCGGCACCTGGAACACCGGCCCGGTCACCATGCACGAGGGGCCGCACGGCCAGGGAGCCGGTTTCGCCGGCACGGCGTCGCTGCCGCACCCCGGCGACTACGGCACCACGCAGATCCCGGCGCCGCTCATCCCGGCCTACGGGGCCGGTGACGACGGTGGTTTCGAGGGGCACGGCAACCGGGGCAGCGGCCGCGGCAAGCTGTGGCTCCTCGCGGTCTTCGCGTTGATCGCCATCGCCGGCGGTGTCGGGCTCGCGCTGCACAACATGGGCAACGGCACGGGTTCGGGGACCGGCACCACGCCGACGCCGACCGTCTCGCACTCCAACAAGCAGGACGACGCCACCGATCAGCCCACCGACGACTCGACGGACCAGTCCTCGGACGACGGCACGTCGGACGACTCGACCAACACCGGCGACACCACGGACGACCCCCCGACGTACGAGCCGACCCGGAACGCCACCACCCCGGAGCCGACGGACGAGCCGACGGACGAGCCGACGAAGACCGCGCCGACCTCGGCGGAGCCGAGCACCCCGGCGACGCCGACGGACGAGCCGGAGTCCAGCGAGCCGGCCGGCGGCGGCACCGAGTCCCCCGCCGCGGGGGACCTGGGCTGACCTGGGCCGACCTCGTCCGGTCCTCCCGGGTCCGTTTCGGGATCCGGGAGATCGGATTCTTTCCGTCCGCTTTTTGCGTCCGGTCTCCGTAAAGGCGTCACCAGTCCCAAAGGGTCACCAGTCCCAAAGGGTCACCAGCCCCAAAGGGGTCACCAGCACCCAAGGGGCCACAAGCCCCTGGTCATTCAAGGATGTCGCTGTTCCGCCTGTTTGCGGGCCACATAGGCGGCCGCCTGCGACCTGCGCTGCATTCCCAGTTTGGAGAGCAGGCTCGACACGTAATTCTTGATCGTTTTCTCGGCCAGGTGCAGTCGCTCCCCGATCTGGCGATTGGTGAGCCCCTCGCCGATCAGATCGAGGATTCTGCGTTCCTGGTCGGTGAGACGGGAGAGCCGGCCGTTGTCCTTGCCGCCGCCGTCCCGCAGCCTTTCCAGGACACGCGCGGTGGCCACCGGGTCCAGCAGGGATTTTCCGGCCGCGACATCCCGTACGGCCGTGAGCAGCTCATGGCCGCGAATCGCCTTGAGGACATAGCCCGAGGCGCCTGCCATGATCGCGTCGAAGAGGGCCTCGTCGTCGGCGTACGAGGTCAGCATCAGGCATTTGATGTCCTCGTTCGCGGAGCGGACCTCGCGGCAGACCTCCACCCCGCTGCCGTCCGGGAGACGTACGTCCAGGACGGCCACGTCCGGGCGGGTGGCCGGGATCCGTACCAGTGCGTCGGCCGCCGTACCCGCTTCCCCCACCACTTCGAGGTCGTCCTCGACCGAGATCAGTTCGTGGACGCCGCGCCGGACCACTTCGTGGTCATCGAGGAGGAATACCGTGATTTTCCCGATTTCACGCACGGTGTCAGTCTCACACACGGCCCTCGGCATTGCCCCAGGTGAACTCTTCCCGAGGCCGGGGTGGCCGGGATAACGTGCCAGGGTTCCGGCCCCCTGCAAGGCTGTGACCAGTGCTGTGACCAGCGACTGTTCCGATCTGCTCGATCTAGTAGGAAATTCACGTTTCCAAGTACTTGGATTTCCTATCAAAATCGCAGGTCAGGAGGGGTTTCACAGAAATGTGAAGCACTGGGTAACGTGGCAGTTGCAGGGCGCTCGCCGGGGCACCTGTCACGCCTGTTCCCGGCCGAGTGGCACCCACCCCGTGCACGGGTGCCGGAACAGGCGAGCCGCTCTCCCGAACTCGAACCGCGAGCGAGGGGGAACCCAGCCTTCCGGCAACCCCGGGGGCCGGACCGACGGAGGAGCACACGTGACCGTGGAGAGCACTGCCGCGCGCAAGCCGCGACGCAGCGCCGGTACGAAGAGCGCCGCGAGCGCCAGTACGACCGGTACCAAGAGCGCCGCGAGCAGGAGCGCCGGCGCGGCCGCCAAGAAGTCGCCCGGTGCGACGGGCGGCGAGCCGGAGCTCGTTCAGCTGCTGACCCCGGAAGGCAAGCGGGTCAAGGACGCCACGTACGACCCGTACGTCGCCGACATCACCCCCGAGGAGCTGCGCGGCCTGTACCGGGACATGGTCCTGAGCCGCCGCTTCGACGCGGAGGCCACCTCCCTGCAGCGCCAGGGCGAGCTGGGCCTGTGGGCCTCGATGCTCGGCCAGGAGGCCGCCCAGATCGGCTCCGGCCGCGCCACCCGTGACGACGACTACGTCTTCCCGACCTACCGCGAGCACGGCGTCGCCTGGTGCCGCGGAGTCGACCCGACCAACCTGCTCGGCATGTTCCGGGGTGTGAACAACGGCGGCTGGGACCCGAACGGCAACAACTTCCACCTGTACACGATCGTCATCGGCTCGCAGACGCTGCACGCCACCGGCTACGCCATGGGCATCGCCAAGGACGGCGCCGACTCGGCCGTGATCGCGTACTTCGGTGACGGCGCCTCCAGCCAGGGCGACGTCATGGAGGCCTTCAACTTCGGCGCCGTCTACAACGCGCCGGTCGTGTTCTTCTGCCAGAACAACCAGTGGGCGATCTCCGAGCCGACCGAGCGCCAGATGCGTGTGCCGCTCTACCAGCGCGCTCAGGGCTTCGGCTTCCCCGGCGTCCGCGTCGACGGCAACGACGTCCTCGCCTGCCTCGCGGTCACCAAGTGGGCGCTGGAGCGGGCCCGCAGCGGCGAGGGCCCCACGCTGGTGGAGGCCTTCACCTACCGCATGGGCGCGCACACCACCTCCGACGACCCGACCAAGTACCGGGCCGACGAGGAGCGCGAGGCGTGGGAGGCGAAGGACCCGATCCTGCGCCTGCGCGCCTACCTGGAGTCCGCGAACCACGCGGACGAGGGATTCTTCGCGGAACTCGAGGCCGAGAGCGAGGCGTTGGGCAAGCGGGTGCGCGATGTGGTGCGGGCCATGCCTGACCCGGATCACTTCGCCATCTTCGAGAACGTGTACGCGGACGGGCACGCGCTCGTCGACGAGGAGCGCGCCCAGTTCGCCGCCTACCAGGCGTCGTTCGCGGACGCAGGGGAGGGCAAGTAGCCATGACGACGGAAAAGATGGCGCTGGCCAAGGCGATCAACGAATCGCTGCGTACGGCTCTCGAAACCGACCCCAAGGTCCTCATCATGGGCGAGGACGTCGGCAAGCTCGGCGGTGTCTTCCGGGTCACGGACGGGCTCCAGAAGGACTTCGGCGAGGAGCGGGTCATCGACACCCCGCTCGCCGAGTCGGGCATCGTCGGCACCGCGATCGGCCTGGCCCTGCGCGGCTACCGCCCGGTCGTGGAGATCCAGTTCGACGGATTCGTCTTCCCGGCGTACGACCAGATCGTCACCCAGCTCGCGAAGATGCACGCGCGGGCGCTCGGCAAGATCAAGCTGCCCGTCGTCATCCGTATCCCGTACGGCGGCGGCATCGGCGCGGTCGAGCACCACTCCGAGTCCCCCGAGGCGCTCTTCGCGCACGTGGCGGGCCTGAAGGTGGTCTCGCCCTCGAACGCCGGCGACGCCTACTGGATGATGCAGCAGGCCATCCAGAGCGACGACCCGGTGATCTTCTTCGAGCCCAAGCGGCGCTACTGGGACAAGGCCGAGGTCAACAAGGACGCCATCCCCGGTCCGCTGCACAAGGCGCGGGTGGCGCGCGAGGGCAGCGACCTCACCCTGGTCGCGTACGGCCCGATGGTGAAGGTCTGCCTGGAGGCCGCCGCGGCCGCCCAGGAGGAGGGCAAGTCGATCGAGGTCCTGGACCTGCGCTCGATGTCCCCGATCGACTTCGACTCGATCCAGGCCTCGGCCGAGAAGACCCGCCGCCTGGTCGTCGCGCACGAGGCGCCGGTGTTCCTGGGGACGGGCGCGGAGATCGCGGCCCGCATCACGGAGCGGTGCTTCTACCACCTGGAGGCGCCCGTTCTGCGGGTCGGCGGCTACCACGCCCCGTACCCGCCGGCCCGCCTGGAGGAGGAGTACCTTCCGGGCCTGGACCGGGTGCTCGACGCCGTCGACCGCTCGCTGGCGTACTAGGAGAGAGTCGTGACGACGATGACTGAGAACGCGTCGGGACTCCGCGAGTTCAAGATGCCCGATGTGGGCGAGGGACTCACCGAGGCGGAGATCCTCAAGTGGTACGTCCAGCCCGGTGACAAGGTCACCGACGGGCAGGTCGTCTGCGAGGTCGAGACCGCCAAGGCCGCGGTCGAACTGCCGATCCCGTACGACGGTGTGGTGAGCGAGCTCCGCTTCCCCGAGGGCACGACGGTGGACGTCGGCCAGGTGATCATCTCGGTGGACGTGTCCGGTGGCGCGGCGCCCGCGCCGGCGGCCCCGGCCGCCGCACAGGCTCCCGCCGTTCCCGTGGAAGCCCCCGCCGAGGAGGCCAAGCCCGAGGGCCGCAAGCCGGTCCTCGTCGGGTACGGCGTGGCGGAGTCCTCCACCAAGCGGCGCCCCCGCAAGGGAGCCGAGACCCCCGCCGCCCAGCAGGGCGAGACGCTCTACGCGGCCACCGCGATCCAGGGCGAGCTCAACGGCCACGCCCACGGCACCGCCCACGGCACCGCGCCCGGCGGGCAGCGGCCGCTCGCCAAGCCCCCGGTCCGCAAGCTCGCCAAGGACCTCGGTGTCGACCTGACGACGGTCACCCCGTCGGGCCCGGACGGCATCATCACGCGGGAGGACGTGCACGCGGCGGCCGCCCCGGCGCAGGCGCCCGCCCCCCTCGCGGCCTCGGCTCCCGCAGCCGTCCCGCAGGCCCCGGTCCAGGTCCAGCCGCAGGCCCCGGCCCCGGCCGCGTCGTACGACGGCGCGCGTGAGACCCGGATCCCCGTCAAGGGCGTCCGCAAGGCGATCGCCACCGCCATGGTCGGGTCCGCGTTCACCGCGCCCCACGTCACGGAGTTCGTGACGCTCGACGTGACGCGCACGATGCGGCTGGTCGAGGAGCTCAAGCAGGACAAGGACATGCAGGGGCTGCGGGTCAATCCGCTGCTGCTGGTGGCCAAGGCCCTGCTGGTCGCGATCAAGCGCAACCCGGACGTCAACGCGTCCTGGGACGAGGCCAACCAGGAGATCGTCCGGAAGCACTACGTGAATCTGGGCATCGCCGCGGCCACCCCCCGGGGTCTGATCGTGCCGAACATCAAGGACGCCCACAGCAAGACCCTGCCGCAGCTCGCCGAGTCGCTGGGCGAGCTGGTGGCCACGGCCCGCGAGGGCAAGACCTCGCCGGCCGCGATGCAGGGCGGCACGGTGACGATCACCAACGTCGGCGTCTTCGGCGTCGACACGGGCACGCCGATCCTCAACCCCGGCGAGTCCGCGATCCTCGCGGTGGGCGCGATCAAGCCGCAGCCCTGGGTCCACAAGGGCAAGGTCAAGCCCCGTCAGGTCACCACGCTGGCGCTGTCCTTCGACCACCGCCTGGTCGACGGCGAGCTCGGCTCCAAGGTCCTCGCCGACACGGCGGCCGTCCTGGAGCAGCCCAAGCGGCTGATCACCTGGGCGTAGCCCGATCGGCCGGGGTCCGAGCCCGGACGCCAACAGGAAGGGGGCGGGGCGGCCCCCCCCCCCCGCGGCCCCCCCGGGGGTGTGGGGGGGAGAAAGGGCGGGCGGGCGGGGTAAAAGACAGG
>NZ_JBHYXD010000011.1:0-6276 GCF_042751995.1 Streptomyces sp. NPDC059371
GTGCCGTGCGCGGACGGCTGGGCCCGACCGCCCTCCGAGCGCGGGAAGAACTCGTACCACGCGCCGTACAGCGCCCGCTCCCGCTCCACCAGCAGTGGCAACGGCTCGGACGACGTCACGAGCTCGCGCAGCGGATGCTCCGCGAGGACGGCGTCCACCTGCGGGGTCAGCGCGGCGGCGAGACGGGAGGCCACGGGACGACCGGTGTCGCGCAGCGCGTCGACAGCCCCGAGAAGCGTGTCCCTGCCCTTCCTGCCCCGGGTCCCCTTCGGCAGGCCGGCGACCGCCCGCTCGTACAGCAGGGCGCCCTCCTCCAGCACCAGCTCGGTGTCCAGACCGGCCGGGATCTTGATCCCCGCGTGATGCCGCCAGGTGGTGACCGGGTCCCCCCACGCCTCCACCGTGTACGTCCAGCGGCCCTCCGCCGCGGCGCTCACCCTGGCACCCCATCGGTCGGTGCCGGGGGCCAGCTCGCGCATCGGCGTCCACGGGCCCGGACGGCCGTCCGGGTCGCGCAGGACGACATTCGCGGCGACGGCGTCGTGGCCCTCGCGGAAGACCGTGGCCGACACCTCGAACTCCTCGCCCACCACCGCCTTGGCGGGTCGGCGTCCGTGCTGCACGACCGGGTGGACGTCGAGGACGGGGATGCGCCCGACCGCCGTCGCCGGAGTGACGGCGGCGAGGGGCGCGTCGGGGGTGCGGGTGGCGGGGACGGCGGCCCTGGCCTTCTTGGGAGCGGCCTTCACCCCCTCCGGGGCGGTCTTCCCCGCCTGGGGAACGGCCGTCCTGGCCGTCTTGGGAACCGACGGCTTGGCCGTCTTCGGAACCGAGGACCCGGCCGTCTTCGGGACCGACGGCTTGGCCGTCTTCGGAGCGGAGGACTTGGCCGCCCTGGGAGCGGACTTGGCCGTCTTGGCGCGCGGGGTGGTGCCCTTGCGGGCGGACGTTCCCGGAGCGGGCGCGCCGGCGGGCGGCGTCTCCGGGGCGGTGGCGGGTGTGCCGGCGGCCGAGGTGCCGGTGCCCGGGTCCGTGCCGGCGGCGGCCGACGGTTTCTCGGGCCCGGCAGCGGAAGCAGGTGCACGGGACCCGGTCTCGGCCGTGCGTGTCCGGGGCGTCTCGGGGGTGGTTGTCGGGGGTGGCGACGTGTGGTGCGTGGCGGGCATGACCGCTCCTGTCCGCGTCAACGTGGGTGGGCGGATGGGTGTGGGGAGGTGGGGCCTGCGGGCGTACCGGAGGAGCCTTCCCACCCTATGCGGGTGGGCATTCCGGCACTTTGTTAACTACTCACGCGTATGTCTACACACAAGACCGGCCTCCTCCCGGGCAGGCGAGGCCGGTGCGGTGTGGCCGAATCACCCTGGTTGCGCCGGCGTCACCCCAGGGTCAGCCGATGTGCAGGAGTCTGTCCGGCGAACCCGTGCCCGCGTCCGACACCTTTCCCGGTACCGCCCGTCTCACCAGCGCCTTCACCACCTGCGCGGGCGCGGCCCGTGGATGGTCCGCCAGATACAGGGCGGCCGCGCCGGCGGCGTGCGGGCTCGCCATCGACGTTCCGGAGTAGGTGGCTTTCGCCCTGTCGCCGGTGTACGAAGTCGACGTGATGTCCACCCCCGGCGCGAAGAGGTCGAGCGCGCGCCCGGTGTTCGAGAAGCGCGCCCGCGCGTCGGTCCGGTCGGTCGCGCCGACCGTGAGCGCCTCGGCGACCCGGGCCGGGGAGCACAGCGAGGCAGGGACCCCGGAGTTGCCCGCCGCGACCGTGTAGGTCACGCCGGAGGCGATGGAGTTGCGGACGGCCGCGTCGAGCTGGGCGTCGGCGTATCCGCCCAGGCTGAGGTTGGCGACGGCCGGCTTCCTCGCGTGCCGGGTGACCCAGTCGATGCCGGCGATGACCTGGGCGGTGGAGCCGGCGCCCTTGTCGTCGAGGACGCGGACGGCGACGATCCTGGCCTTCTTGGCCACGCCGTACCCGGCACCGGCGACCGTCCCCGCGACATGGGTTCCGTGGCCGTTGCCGTCCTGGGCCGTCCTGTCGTCGTCGACGAAGTCCCAGCCGTAGCTCGCCCGGCCGCCGAAGTCCCGGTGCGTGACGCGGACGCCGGTGTCGATGACGTATACGGTCACTCCCGATCCGGCCGAGCCGGGTGCCGTGTACCGCTTGTCGAGCGCCCGGCCGGTCTGGTCGATCCGGTCGAGCCCCCACGACGGCGGGCCGGCCTGGACCCGGCGGGCGGTCGCACCGGCGGTCAGGGCCCGGCCGGCGGTCTGGACCCGGCCGGACGTGGCACCCGTGTCGTGGGCCTGTTCGAACGTCACACGGGTGTCCGGGGCGACGGAGGCCACCCGGGGATCCGCGGCGAGCCGCCGGGCCTGTCTCGCGTCGGCCCGCACGGCGAAGCCGTTGAGAACCGTGCCGTAGGTGTGGCTGATTCTCGCTCCGTACCGCTCGGCGACGCTCGCGCCGGCCGACGACGGGGCCCGCGTACCCCCCTTGAGCGTCACGATGTAGCTGCCGCTGACGGAGCCCGGCTCCCCCGCGCCGGATATCCGTCCCGTCCGAGCCGCCTGCGCGGGCGGGGCGTTGGCCGAAAGCACCGCGGCCGTCGCGACCGCCGTGAGACCCGCCGCCCAGCGCAGACGCCACTTCCTCGTCCGTGCCATGACCTGAGTTCCCCTCCTCGACGCGACGTACCGGGGCCGGGTCCGGCCGCTGGGACAGAGTCCGGCCGTACGTCACCAGGTGAGCCTCTCGTGCGGTGCGAAGCATCACAAGACCGCCTATGCGGGTGGAATCGGCCACGCCGTCCACGAGGCGTCCGTGAGGGTTGCGTCGATTTCACGCCGATGTCACACGGTCGGCCCCGATCGGGCGCAGTGCCGCGATGCGCCGTGTCGCGAAGGCACCCTCGCCGCTAACGTCGTGGGAGACGAAGGCCGCACAACGCCGTGCGTCCCTTAGCCGCGTACGTCCTCCGTGAAGGTGGAATTCGTGAAGGCGATCCGCAGATTCACCGTCCGACCCGTTCTCCCCGAAGCCCTTCACCCGCTCAGTGACCTGGCCCGCAACCTCCGCTGGTCCTGGCACGCCGAGACCCGTGACCTCTTCCAGTCCGTCGACCCCGAGCGCTGGGCGGCGTGCGGCGGCGACCCCGTACGACTGCTCGGCAGCGTGCGGGCCGAACGGCTCGCGGAGCTCACGGAGGACAGCCGCTTCCTGCGCCGTCTCGCCGCTGTCCGTGACGACCTGCGCGAGTACATGGGAGGCGACCGCTGGTATCAGACACAGACCACCGACCTGCCCGCCGCCATCGCCTACTTCTCGCCCGAGTTCGGCGTCACCGCCGCCCTCCCGCAGTACTCCGGGGGCCTCGGCATCCTCGCGGGCGACCATCTCAAGGCCGCCAGCGACCTGGGTGCCCCGCTGATCGGCGTGGGCCTGCTCTACCGGCACGGCTACTTCCGCCAGTCCCTGTCCCGCGAGGGCTGGCAGCAGGAGCACTATCCGGTCCTCGACCCCAACGAACTGCCGGTCGTGCCGCTGAGCGAGGACGACGGCACACCCGCCCACGTGTCCCTCGCGCTGCCCGGCGGCCGCGCGCTGCGCGCCCGGATCTGGCTGGCCCAGGTCGGCCGCGTCCCGCTGCTCATGCTCGACTCCGACGTCGAGGAGAACGGCGTCGGCGAACGCGGGGTCACCGACCGGCTCTACGGCGGCGGCAGCGAACACCGGCTGCTCCAGGAGATGCTGCTCGGAATAGGAGGTGTTCGGGCGGTCAGGACGTACTGCCGGCTGACCGGGCACCCGCAGCCCGAGGTGTTCCACACCAACGAGGGGCACGCGGGGTTCCTCGGCCTGGAGCGGATCGCCGAACTCGGAGACCGGGGACTGGACTTCGACTCCGCGCTGGAGGCGGTCAGGGCCGGCACGGTCTTCACCACCCACACCCCGGTGCCCGCCGGCATCGACCGCTTCGACCGGGAGGTGGTCGCCCGCCACTTCGGCGCCGACGCCGAACTCCCGCGCATCGACGTGGGGCGCGTCCTCGCCCTCGGGATGGAGACCTATCCCGGAGGCGAGCCGAACCTCTTCAACATGGCTGTCATGGGCCTGCGACTGGGCCAGCGGGCGAACGGGGTGTCCCTGCTGCACGGCCAGGTCAGCCGGGAGATGTTCTCCGGACTCTGGCCGGGCTTCGACCCCGACGAGGTGCCGATCACCTCGGTCACCAACGGCGTCCACGCACCGACCTGGGTGGCCCCCGAGGTCTTCCGCCTCGGCGCCCGGCAGGTCGGCGCGCAGCGCACCGAGGACGCGCTGACCGTCGGGGGCTCCGACCGCTGGGACGCGGTGGCCGAGATCGCCGACCAGGAGATCTGGGACCTGCGCAGGGTGCTGCGGGAACAACTGGTGCTGGAGGTACGGGACCGGCTGCGGGCCTCCTGGCGCCAGCGCGGCGCCGGCACGGCCGAGCTCGGCTGGATCGACGGTGTCCTCGACCCCGACGTCCTCACCATCGGCTTCGCGCGCCGTGTCCCCTCGTACAAACGTCTGACGCTCATGCTGCGCGACCGCGACCGGCTCATGGACCTGCTGCTGCACTCCGAGCGGCCGCTCCAGATCGTCGTCGCGGGCAAGGCGCACCCCGCGGACGACGGCGGCAAGCGGCTGATCCAGGAACTGGTCCGGTTCGCCGACGACCCGCGGGTGCGCCACCGGATCGTCTTCCTGCCCGACTACGGCATGGCGATGGCGCAGAAGCTCTACCCGGGCTGCGACATCTGGCTCAACAACCCGCTCCGCCCGCTGGAGGCGTGCGGCACGAGCGGGATGAAGGCCGCGCTCAACGGCTGTCTCAACCTCTCCGTCCTGGACGGCTGGTGGGACGAGTGGTTCCAGCCGGACTTCGGCTGGGCGATCCCGACCGCGGACGGCACCGCGACCGACGACGACCGCCGGGACGAGCTGGAGGCCGCGGCCCTGTACGACCTGCTGGAGCAGCGGGTGGCCCCCCGCTTCTACGAGCGCGGCCAGGAGGGACTGCCCGACCGGTGGATCGAGATGGTCCGCCGGACGCTGACCCACCTCGGTCCGAAGGTCCTGGCGGGCCGGATGGTGCGCGAGTACGTGGAGCGCCTGTACGCCCCGGCGGCGCAGGCCCACCGTTCCCTCACCGCCGAGACGGCCCGCGAGCTGGCCGTCTGGAAGTCACGGGTCCGTGCCGCCTGGCCGCGGATCACGGTCGATCACGTCGAGGCGTCCTCGGCCACCACGACCGCCGAACTGGGCACCACGCTGTCGCTGCGCGTCCGCGTAGGTCTAGGCGATCTCGTCCCCGACGACGTGGAGGTCCAGGCGGTCGCGGGCCGGGTCGACGGGGACGACCGCATCGCGGACGCGGTCTGTGTCCCGCTGAAGCCGACCAACGGCCCAGACCTGGAGGGCCGTTGGGCGTACGAGGGTCCGTTGTCCCTCGATCGCACGGGCTCCTTCGGCTACACGGTCCGCATCCTGCCGTCGCACCGGCTGCTGGCGTCCGGCGCGGAACTGGGACTGGTGGCGGTGCCCTCGGAGGAGACGGGAGAGGGAGCGGGCCTGCTGATGCGCTGAGACGCCGGACGCGCGACCGGCGTGACAGGGGCGAGCCGTGCACCACGGCTCGTCCGGGTCGCGCCGGTCGGCCGCTTCAGGCGTCGAGGCCCGCGCACAGGCGCCGCATCACCGTGCCGCAGCGCTGGGCGTAGGCGCGCTGGAGGCCGCGTGTGACGGCGCCGCCCGCGCGGGCGTACCAGGTGGCCGCGCGGCTGAAGGCCGTGATCGTCAGCCAGACGGTGCCGTCGCCGGTGCGGGTGACGACGAACGCTTCCTCGCCGCACTCGGGATGACCGGAAAGGGTCCCGTAGGCCCAGGCGGTGCGCCGGTACTCCTCGGCGGTCCAGACTATGCGGCAGGGGGCCTTGATCAGGCCGATGCCGACCGTGACGTCGACCCCCGGCGCCGCCTTGCCGGCCTCGGAGACCATGCGGATCCCCATGGCCCGGTGCACCTCCCAGGTCATCAGGGCTTCGGACGCGCGCCGGAAGACGGCCTCGCCCTCGCCGATGCGGGAGCGTACGTGCAGTCGGTGGAAGCCCGGGGGGCAGCGGTCCTCGCGGGTCGCGCCCACGTCCTCGTACGTGTAGGGCATGGGGGCAAGGGTAAGGCGGGGCCCCCCCCCGCACCCGGGCCGGGGGCGCCCCGCGGGGTTTTATGTAGTGGGAGCTGAGCTAGTAAGCCGG
>NZ_JBHYXD010000011.1:6286-39788 GCF_042751995.1 Streptomyces sp. NPDC059371
GCGCGCGCGCGCCCGCGGGCCCGCCCGGGGGGCGCCCCCCCGCCCGCCGGGGGGGCGGGCCCCCCGCCTCGGTTCGATTACGTTCGTGCTAGCTGACGTTGACCGCGGTCCAGGCCGCCGCCACCGCGTTGTACTGGGTGCTGCCGGAGCCGTACAGCGCCGCCGCCGCCGACAGGGTGCCCGTGCGGGCGGACTTGTAGTTGGTCGAGGACGTGAAGTACGTCGTCAGCGCCTTGTACCAGATCTGCAGCGCCGCGGCCCGGCCGATGCCGGTGACCGTGGAGCCGCTGTACGTCGGCGAGTTGTAGCTGACTCCGTTGATCGTCTTGGCGCCACTGCCCTCCGAGAGGAGGTAGAAGAAGTGGTTCGCGACGCCGGACGAGTAGTGCACGTCGAGGTTGCCGACGCTGGAGGACCAGTAGTTGGCGGAGCCGCCGTCCTTGCTGGGCTGGTCCATGTAGCGCAGCGGGGTGCCGTCGCCGTTGATGTTGATCTTCTCGCCGATGAGGTAGTCGCCCACGTCGGAGGAGTTCGCCGCGTAGAACTCGACACCGGTGCCGAAGATGTCCGAGGTGGCCTCGTTCAGACCGCCGGACTCGCCCGAGTAGTTCAGGCCGGCGGTGTTGGCGGTGACGCCGTGGCTCATCTCGTGGCCGGCCACGTCGAGCGAGGTCAGCGGGTGCGTGTTGCTGGTGCCGTCGCCGTAGGTCATGCAGAAGCAGCTGTCGTCCCAGAACGCGTTGACGTACGCGTTGCCGTAGTGGACGCGTGAGTACGCTCCGACGCCGTTGTTCTTGATGCCGCTGCGACCGAAGGTGTTCTTGTAGAAGTCCCAGGTCGCCTGTGCGCCGTAGGCGGCGTCGGCGGCCGCGGTCTGGTCGGTGGTGGAGCTGGAGGCCGCGCCGGTGCCCCAGACGTCGTCCGCGTCGGTGAACAGCGTGCCCGCGGAGGAGCTCGTGCCGTGCGACTTGTTGTACGTCTTGTGGCTGCCGCGGGTGCTGTCGGTGAGGCTGTAGGTCGAGCCCGACAGGGTCGAGTTGAGGGTGACCGTGCCCGAGTAGAGGGTCTTGCCGGTGCCGGTCTCGATGCCCTGGTACTCGTAGAGCTTCTTGCCGGTGGCCGCGTCGGTGATGACGTGCAGCTCGTTGGGGGTGCCGTCGTCCTGGAGGCCGCCGACGACGGTCTCGTAGGCGAGGGTCGGCTTGCCGGTGGCGGCCCAGATCACCTTGCGGGGAGCCTGGTCGGCGGCGGTCTTGGCCGAGCCCGCGTCCTTGGCGGCGGTCAGCGCCTGCTTCTCGGCCTTGGCGGTGGTGACCAGCGGCTTGAGCGAGGCGACCTTGATGGCCGTCCTGGTCGCACGGGTCACGCCCTCGGCCTTGCCGGCCTTGCTCTCGTGCACGACGAGGTCGCCGCCGAGGACCGGAAGTCCGTTGTACGTGCGCTCGTAACGGGTGTGGACCGTGCCGTCGGCATCCTTGACGACGTCTCTGACGACGAGCTTCTCCTTGGCACCGAGGCCTATTCGCCGGGCCGTCTCCGTCTTGGCGGCGTCGGCCTTCTGGATGAGCGCGGTGCGGGCGGAGGTGGAGAGCTGGACCGGCGACGCGGCGAGGGGGGTGACCCGGCCGGCGGGGGACGCCTCGGTCTGGGCGGAAGCTCCGGTGGTCAGACCGGTGGTGAGCAGGGCTCCGGCGGCGACAGCGGTGGCGATGGCCAGAGTGGTGCGCTTGTGACGCGCGTAGAGGGGGGTCACGCAAGCTCCTTCGTGTGGGGACGTCCGAACGGCGTGGGGGCCGGATGGACGGTTGGGAAGTTGCGGTGCGGGTGAGCCGTGCGGGTGAAGCGTGCCACCCCGGCCGCGTACATGTCAGGAGCCCATAAAGACCTTGGCCGAAAATCGTCGATCGGGTGAACACTTGTGTTCCCGGGGTGCGAGCCGGCCCGTGCCAAGGGCCGGTCGGCGCAAACTCCCTTTCGGGCAAAGGAGGGCGCCGCCCCGGGGAGTCGAACCTCCGGGGCGGCGCCCTGGCGCACCGCTCGCGCGCGGACTTCCGGCGCGGCCTACGGGAAGGTGAGCTTCCAGCTGTTGATGTAGCCGGTGTCCTGGGCCGCCTTGTCCTGGACCTTCAGTTTCCAGGTGCCGTTGGCGACTTCGGAGGACGCGTCGACCGTGTAGGTCGCGTTCACGTTGTCCGCCGAGTCGGACGAGCTGGTGCTCTTCAGGCGGTAGGTCGAGCCGTCGGGGGCGACCAGATCGATCTGAAGGTCGCCCCGCCAGGTGTGCACGATGTCCACCGCGACCGCGAGGTTCGACGGGGCGTTGCCGGTACGGCCGCTGACCGTGATCGACGAGGTGACCGCCGCTCCGTTGTCCGGAATCGATACGTCGGCCGTGTTCTCGAACGACGTACCGCCTCCGCCGCCACCGCCCGGCCGTGAACCGACGCTCACGGCGGCCCAGGCGTTCTGCACCGCCGTGTACTCGGCGCTCGTCGTGCCGTACAGCTCGCCCGCTGCCGCGAGCGTGCCCGTGCGGGCCGACGCGTAGTTGGTGGTCGAGGTGAACTTGGTGGTGAGCGCGCGGTACCAGATCTGCAGCGCCTTGTCGCGGCCGATGCCGGTGACCGGAAGCCCGTCGGAGGTGGGCGAGTTGTAGCTGACGCCGTTGATGACCTTGGCGCCGCTGCCCTCGCTCAGCAGGTAGAAGAAGTGGTTGGCGACACCCGACGAGTAGTGCACGTCGACGTTGCCGACGCCGGAGTACCAGGAGTCCTTGGAGGCGCCGTCCTTGCTCGGCTTGTCCATGTAGCGCAGCGGGGTGCCGTCGCCGTTGATGTCGATCTTCTCGCCGATGAGGTAGTCGCCCACGTCGGTCGAGTTGTTGGCGTAGAACTCCACGCCGGTGCCGAAGATGTCGGAGGTCGCCTCGTTCAGACCGCCGGACTCGCCCGAGTAGTTGAGGCCCGCCGTGTTGGAGGTGACGCCGTGGCTCATCTCGTGGCCGGCCACGTCCAGCGCGGTCAGCGGGTCGGCGTTCCCGGACCCGTCGCCGTAGGTCATGCAGAAGCAGCCGTCGTCCCAGAACGCGTTGACGTACGCGTTGCCGTAGTGCACGCGGGAGTAGGCTCCGACGCCGTTGTTCTTGATGCCGCTGCGACCGAAGGTGTTCTTGTAGAAGTCCCAGGTCTCCGCGGCGCCGTAGTGGGCGTCCGCGCCGGCGGTGGCGGCGTTCGACGTGGTGCCGTTGCCCCAGGTGTCGCTCGTCTGGGAGAACAGCGTGCCGGTGCCCGACGAGCCGTGGTTCAGGTTGTACGTCTTGTGGCCGCCGCGCGCGCCGTCGGTCAGCGTGTAGTTGGAGCCCGACTGCGTCGTCGTCAGGGTCACCTGGCCGCTGTACTGGGTGTTGCCGATGCCGGTCTCGATGCCCTGGTACGCGTAGAGCTTCTTGCCGGTGGCCGCGTCGGTGATGACGTGCAGCTCGTTGGGGGTCCCGTCGTCCTGGAGGCCGCCGACGACGGTCTCGTAGGCGAGGGTCGGCCTGCCGCTCGCGGCCCAGATCACCTTGCGGGGCGCGCGGTCGGCCGCGGTGTTCTTCGAACCGGCGGCCCTGGCGGCGGCCAGTGCCTGCTTCTCCGCCGTGTCCGCGGCGACCACGGGCTTGAGCTCGGCGACCTTCAGGGACGCCTTCGTGGCCTTGTAGACGTGCCCGGTCCTCCCGGACTTGGAGGTGTCGACGACCAGGTCGCCGCCGAGGACCGGCAGTCCTTCGTACGTCCGCTCGTAGCGGGTGTGGACGGTGCCGTCGGCGTCCTTCATGACGTCACGGGCGACGAGGCTCTCGCCGGCGCCGAGACCCAGGTCCCGGGCGGTCGTGGCCTTGGCCGCGTCGGCGTCGCGTATCAGCTCGGCGCGCTGCGAGGCGGTGAGCTTCATCGCGACGGCGCCCGGGTCGACCCGGCCCGCCCGGGGGGCCTGTTCGGGGGCGGCGCTGGCGGCGCCCGACTGGACGGCCGCTGCCAGCAGGGCGGTGACACCCACGAGGGCGACACCGGTGACGCGGCGCTTGGTGATGTGGGAGGTGCGTCTGTGGGGAGAACTGGTGCTCAACACTGACTCCTTCTGCATGGCCGCGGATCGCGCGGCCAGGGGAGACCGGACGATCGACGAAACCGTCCGGGCAGAACTGGACGTACGCGGAACCAGGTGCATGGGGTCGTTCGGCCCGGCACAGCCGACGTTGCTGTGAGGTGGCTGTGAAGTGGCCGAGGGAAGAGTGGCAGGAGATAACCCTTTCTGTCAGGACCGCGTCACAAAAATGGCCGGAAACGGTTCGTTGTCCGGTTAGTCATGTTCGATATACGGACTCGCCTTCGGATGTTCGTCCCGGCGTGCGGGGTGACGGTGTTTCGGCCAACCCTTCGGGGCGCCTCGGCGCACCCTTGCGCGAACTCCGGCCGGGCCGCCTCGGCGCACCCCTGCGCGAACTCCGGCCGGGCCGCCCGTACCGCCAGATGACCGGCCCGCCGTCAGCAACGGAATGAAGGCCAGACCCTTTCGGGGGCCTTCCGGCACGTCCGCTCGCCCGCTCCCCGCCCCCGCGGTTTGAGTGATCCCCGGCATTCCGGCCCGTACCCGGCGTCCCCGACCGGGCGAGGCGGTGCGATCCGGACAGGTACACCCGCAGGAGGTTTGGTGAGAAGGTCACATTGGTGTGTGAGCCTCGCGGCGCTGGGAGGCCTGGCCGGCTCCCTGATGCTCGGCTCCTCCGTCCCGGCCACGGCGTCCGCCCACCCCGACGACGGCCGCACGGCCGGCGCCGTCCACGCCCTGTCCGCCACCCCGGGGCCGAAGCCGGCCCCCGGGCATGTGAAGCCGGCGGACCAGCAGAACGCGTCCGACCCCTCGCGCGTGTGCAGGGGGCTCGTGCCGGACCCCGTCCCGCCGAGGCTGCGCCGCCTCTTCTTCTGCGGTGACTGGCGCCTCGGTCCCCGGCAACTGCCGACCAGGGGCATCCTGGGGCACATCCTCCACCGGTACGACCGCCTCGGCGGTCTCACCGCCGTGCGGTTCCTCGACAAGTGGTGGGACCCCACCGCCGACTCGGGCCAGGGCGACTGGCGTTACCCGCCGGACGACGGCTTCACCCACCGCAACGGGACGGTGATCGCCGCCCCGCTCCTCCTCCACGCGGGCCTGCGGCTCGACCGCTTCGGCAGCGAGGCGGGCCGCTTCCTGGCCCCGGAGGGCACCAAGTACGGCAAGCGGGTCATCCCGCCGTCGAGCCTCAACACCTCGGACCCGCGCTACCCGTACAACTACCACTCCTACAAGCTGGCCAAGGACGTGACGGTCTGCGCGGGCCGGACCGCCCCCGGCTTCGAGCAGCCCGGCCTCGGCACCCAGTACGTGACGTCGAGCCGGTTCTGCCCGGACATCCCGCGCACGACGGTGGGGGACCTCGTGAGCAACGGCACGCTGGTGCGCACCAACGACTGACCACGCCCCTCTGACGGAGGCGTACGACCGCGCGCGGAAGCCGGCCCCGGCGACGACCGGGCCGGCTCCGCCCCGGCGGAAGGGGGATCGCATGGACCGGTTCGCGCTGTGCCGGGCCCTCGAAGCGGCCCGGGTTCCCGCCACGTCCTACGAGATCGTGGACTGTCCGGGCCGCCATTTCGCGGCCGACCGCTACTTCCTCGACGGCCACGAGGGCGACTGGACCGTGGGCGTCCACGAGCGGGGGGCCCGCCAGGTCTTCGAGCGGTTCACCGACGAGGACGAGGCCTGCCGGTGGATCCACGACCGGCTCCTCGGCGGGCAGCCGCCCGCCACCCCCGCCCCCGGAGAGCCGGCCGCCCCGCACCCGGATCCCGGGGCCCTGCAGCGCCAGGCCGACGACGACCTCGAAGCGGCCCTCACCGAACTGCTCCGCGGGACGGCCGGGAAACCCGGCGAGGAGCCCCCGGAAAGCGAGCCCCCGGAAAGCGGTCCCGAGTAGCTGGTGCCGTGCGCCCGGTCCGGTCAGCGGACGCGGTTCAGCCGGCGGAGGGGTCCCGGTCCCCGTGCCAGGAGTGCCACAGCGCCGCGTACGGCCCCCCGGCCGCCACCAGTTCGTCGTGCGTGCCCAGTTCGGACAGCCGGCCGTCCTCCATCACCGCCACCCGGTCCGCGTCATGGGCGGTGTGCAGCCGGTGGGCGATCGCGATGACGGTCCGGCCCTCCAGCACGGTGGCCAGCGCGCGCTCCGTGTGCCGTGCGGTCGTCGGGTCGAGGAGCGCCGTGGCCTCGTCGAGGATCAGGGTGTGCGGGTCGGCGAGCACCACCCGGGCCAGCGCGAGCTGCTGGGCCCGGGAGCCGTCGACGCGCATGGCCTGGGGCCCCAGTTCGGTGTCCAGCCCGTCCGGGAGGTCCCCGGCCCAGTCCTCCGCGCCGACCGCCGCGAGAGCGGCCCACAAGGCGGCGTCGTCGGCGTCCGGTTCGGCGATGAGCAGGTTGTCGCGGACCGTGCCGAGGAACACGTGGTGCTCCTGGGTGACGAGGACGACGTGCCGGCGAAGCTGCTCCGGGTCGAGGTCGACGACCGGCACCCCTCCGACCGTCACCGACCCGCTGCCCGGAGCGTCGACACCCGCCAGCAGTCTGCTCAGCGTGGTCTTCCCCGCGCCGGAGGGGCCCACGACGGCCAGCCGCTCCCCGGGCCGCACCGTCAGATCGACCCCGCGCAGCACCTCGCCGCCGCGCTCGTACGCGTAGCGCACGCCGGTGACGTCGATCCGGTCGTCCTCCGGTACGGGAGAGCCGGCCGGGACGGCGCGCGGCGCGCCGGCGAGCCCCTCCACGCGGGCGAACGAGGCGCCGCTGCTCTGCAGTTGCTCGACCTGGCCCAGGATCTGGTCGAGCGGTTCGGCGAGCCGGTGCAGATAGAGCGTCGCGGCGACCACGGTGCCGAGACTCAGCGTGCCCCGGGCGTGCAGCGCACCGCCCACCAGGAGGACCGCCACGACCGGCAGGACGTACGAGATCTCCACGGCCGGAAAGAACACATTGCGCAGGAACAGCGTCCGCATCCGCGTCACCCGGGACACCTCCAGCGCGTCCCGGCTCGCCCGCGTCCGGCGCTCGCGCAGCCCGAACGCCTCCACCGTACGGGCACCGGACGCGGTGGCCGCGAGGATCTCGGCGACCTCCGAGCCGGCGGCCCCCTGGGCGAGATACGCGCTACGCGCCCGGCGCAGATACCAGCGCAGCGCGAAGCCGATGCCGGTCAGTCCGAGGACCCCGCAGAGGCCGAGCAGCGGGTCGATGACGAAGACGGCGACGAGGACGAACAGCGCCTGTGCGCCGGAGATCAGGAGCTGGGGTCCCGAGTCGCGCAGGATGGTGCCCACCTCGGTGACGTCGGCGGTGGCGCGTGCCGTCAGATCGCCGGTGCCCGCCCGTTCCACGACCGACGCGGGCAGCGTCAGCGTCCGCTCCACGAACTCCTCGCGCACCCGCGCGAGGGTCCGCTCGCCGAAGCGGTAGCCGACATACGCGGCCCAGCGCGACAGCAGGAGCTGGACCAGCGCGGCCAGCAGGATGACGAGCGCCGGCCCGTCCACCGCCTCGACACCGGCGCCCCCGCGCACGTCGTCGATCATCCGCCCGAGCAGCCAGGGGCCGACCAGGCCGGCCCCGGCGGCCAGCACGTTGAGGGCGAGCACGGCGCCGAACACCCGCCCGTCCGCACGGATCAGCCGCAGCGCCGCCCGCCGCACCTCGGCGCGCCCCGCCACCGGCAGCCCGCCCGTCACAGCGCCACCTCCCCGTCCACGCCGGCACCCGGGCCCGCGTCTCCCGCGTCGTCCGTCTCCGTGTCCTCCTCCGGCTCCGCGTCGCGGGAGACCAGCGACCGGTATCCCGGTTCCGTCCGCAGGAGTTCGCGGTGGCTGCCGGTGGCCGCGGCCTTGCCGTCGACGAGGAAGCAGACGGTGTCCGCGTGGTCCAGCACGAGCGGCGACGTGCTCGTCACGACGGTCGTACGGTCCGTGCGGGCGGCGCGCAGCCGGGCCGCGACCGTCGCCTCGGTGTGGGCGTCGAGCGCCGAGGTCGGTTCGACGGCGAGCAGCACCTCGGGATCCGCGAGGAGCGCACGCACGAGACGGACCCGCTGCCGCTGGCCGCCGGACAGGTTCCGGCCCTGCGCGTCGACGGCCGCGTCGAGGCCGTCCGGCAGCCCGAGGACGATGTCGTCGGCCGCGGCCGCGCGCACGGCCCGGCCGATGGTCTCGTCGTCGGGATCCCGGCGCGCCCGGACGGACTCGCGCAGTGTGCCGGCGAACAGGTCGGCCTCGTTGTCGGCGACCAGGATCCGTTCGCGCACCTGGGGCAGCGCGAGCGCGTCGAGCCGTACGCCGCCCCAGGTCACGTCCGAGGCCGCGTACCGGCCGAGGCGGTCGACCACGGCCGCGGACTCTTCGGGGCGGGCCCCGGCCAGCACGGTCAGCCTTCCCGGGACCACGCGGACCCCGGACTCCGGATCGTGCAGCACCGCAGGGGACCCCGGGGCGTCGAGCGCGTCCGGCGGAGAGGCGACGGGCTCCAGGGACAGGAACCGTACGACGCGCCGGGCGGCGACCACGGCCCGGGAGAGTTCGTAGCCGCAGTCGATGAAGAAGTACACCGGCAGCACGAGGACCGCGACATAGCCGTACACGGAAACCAACTGGCCGATGGTGATGTCTCCCTGGGCCGCCAGCCGGGCCGCGAGCCAGGTCACCGCGGCCAGCAGGACGGTCGGCATGCCCACGCCCAGGGCCTGGATCCAGCTCGTCACCGCGCCGACCCGGTAGCCCTGTTCGCGCAGCTTCCGCGAGTCGCGGCGGAACGCGTCCGCGAACAGTCCCTTGCCACCGAGGCCGTTCAGGACGCGCAGACCGCCCGCGAGGTCGCCGACGCGCGCGGTCAGGACGGACTGCCGTTCGCGGTATCCCGTCTCCGTTCCCTGGAGGCGGACCGTCAGCGGCCCGACGAGCCCGGCCGTCAGCGGGACCCCGAGCAGGATCACCGCGGAGAGCTGCACCGAGACCGGCAGCAGCAGCGCGGCCACCACGCCGTAGGTGACGACGGCGGCCAGACCGGGCCCGACGACCGTCAGCGAGTTGCTGATCGTGCCCACGTCGCGGACACCGACCGTGACGATCTCCCCCGTGCCGGTCTGCCGCGAGAGCGCCGCGCCGAGCCGGGCCGCGTGCTCGACCACGAGCTTGACCGTGCGGAAGTTGGCGTCCATCCGGACCTTGGTCATCGTGCGGTGCCGCACGACACCCAGACCGGCGTTGAACGCGCCGGTGGCGAGCACGGCGGCCGTCCAGCCCGCCAGCGCGGCCCCGTCACCCGGCTCCAGCCCGTCGTCGATCGCCCGGGACAGGAGATACGGCGTCAGTGCCGTGAGCCCCATCCACACGGTGGAGACCACCGCGCCGGTGACCGACCGCTGCGCCTGCCGGGTGACCAGCCACCAAAGGAACCGCCAGCCGCCCCGGCGGTCCGGCGTCCCCGGATCCCCGTACGTGTCGATCATCAGCCTTCTTCCGCTCCCTCTTCCGCCCGCCGCCCGCGGGTCCGCCCGTCCGCCCGCGGTTTCACCTGCCGGCCCGCGGTTCCGCCCGTCCCCCGCTAGACGAGACTGTCCCGCCAGGCCCTGTGCAGGTCCGCGAAGCGGCCCGTGCCCGCGATGAGTTCGGCGGGCGGGCCGTCCTCGACGATCCGGCCGTGTTCCATCACCAGGACCCGGTCGGCGATCGCCACCGTCGACAGCCGGTGGGCGATGACCACCGCCGTACGGCCCCGCAGGACCGTCGACATGGCCCGCTGCACGGCCCGTTCGCCCGGGATGTCCAGGGAGCTGGTCGCCTCGTCGAGGATCAGGACCGCCGGGTCGGCGAGCAGCGCCCGTGCGAAGGCGACGAGTTGACGCTGGCCGGCGGAGATCCGGCCGCCGCGCTTGCGTACGTCCGTGTCGTAGCCGTCGGGCAGCGCGCTGATGAAGTCGTGCGCGCCGATCGCCTTCGCCGCCCGCTCGATCTCCTCGCGGGACGCCTCGGGGCGGCCGATCGCGATGTTCTCGGCGACCGTGCCCGAGAACAGGAACGCCTCCTGGGTCACCATCACGACCCCGCGCCGCAGTTCGGGCACCGCCAGCTCGCGCAGATCGACGCCGTCGAGCAGGACCCGGCCGTCGGAGGGGTCGTAGAACCGGGCCAGGAGCTTGGCCAGCGTCGACTTGCCGGCGCCGGTCGAGCCGACCACGGCCACCGTCTGTCCGGCGGGCAGGGTGAGCGAGAAGGAGGGCAGGACCTCCCCGCCGGTGCGATAGGCGAAGCGGACCCCGTCGAACACGACCTCGCGGCCGGGATGTTCGGAGGCGAGGGCCGGAAGCTCCCGGGGCGCGGACGGCTCCGGCACGGACGGCGTCTGGGCCAGCAGACCGGCGATCTTCTCCATGGAGGCCGCGGCGGACTGGTAGGAGTTCAGGAACATGCCGAGGCGGTCGATGGGGTCGTAGAGCCGGCGCAGATAGAGGACCGCCGCGGCGAGCACACCGAGCGCCAGCGAATCCGACGCCACCCGGTAGGCGCCCCACAGCACGATGCCCGCGACCGCCGTGTTGGCGACCAGACGGGAGCCGATGACATAGCGCGCCATCTCCAGCAGGGCGTCGCCGTTCGTCCGCTCGTGCCGCCGGTTGAGCACCCTGAACTCGGCCTCGTTGGCGGCCTCACGGCGGAACGCGCGCACCGGCCGGATGCCGTTCATCGTCTCCGCGAACTTCACGATCACCGCGGCGATCGTCGTCGAACGGACGGCGAAGATCTGCCCCGCACGGCGCTGGTAGCGGCGGATGAGCAGATACAGCGGCACGAAGGAGGCCACCGCGACCGCGCCCAGACCGGCGTCCAGCCAGAGAAGCATCGCCGAGATGTAGACGAAGGACAGGATGACGGTGACGAGTTCCTGGAGCCCCTCGCTGAGCAGTTCGCGCAGCGACTCGACGTCCGTCGTGGAGCGGGAGATCAGCCGGCCCGAGGTGTAGCGCTCGTGGAAGTCGACGCTGAGCGCCTGGGCGTGCCGGAAGATCCGGCCGCGCAGATCGAGCAGCACGTCCTGGTTGATCCGGGCCGAGGCGATGATGAAGGCGTACTGGAGCCCGCCGGAGGCCGCCGAGCACAGCAGGTAGACGGCGCCGACGGCGATCAGCGGCCCGTGGTCGTCCTGCCGGAACGCCGGTACGGCGCGGTCGATGGCGTACGCCACGAGCAGCGGGCCCGCCTGCACGGCCGCCTGCTGGAGCAGCAGCAGAACGGTGGTCAGGGCCACCCGGGCCCGGAGCGGGGCGAGCAGCGAGCGCAGCAGCGTCGCGGTCGCGCCCGGGGGAGCGGGCAGGGTGTCGTGGTCGAAGGGGTCCTGGTGCGGCTCGGGTGCCGAGGGCGGCCCGTCCTTCGGTTCCTTGTCCGGTGCGGTGGTCGTGGGCGCCGCCGTCATCGGCCCTCCTCCTCTGCGCCCGACATCAGGTGGGCGTATTCGGCATGGGTGCGCAGCAGTTCGTGATGGGTGCCGACCGCCGCGATCCGGCCGTCGGAGATCAGGGCCACCCGGTCGGCCAGCAGGACCGTGGACGGGCGGTGCGCCACGATCAGCGCGGTCGTCTCCGCCAGCACCCGGCGCAGGGCGGCCTCGACCGCCGCCTCGGTGTGCACGTCGAGCGCCGACAGCGGGTCGTCGAGCACCAGGAAGCGCGGGCGGCCGACCACCGCGCGGGCCAGCGCGAGCCGCTGCCGCTGCCCGCCGGACAGGCTGAGGCCCTGTTCGCCGACCTGCGTTCCCGTGCCCTGGGGCAGCGTGTGCGCGAAGTCGGCCTGCGCGACGGAGAGAGCGCGGTCCAGCTCGGTTCGGCCGGCGGTCTCGGGGGCGCCCATCAGGACGTTCTCGCCGACGGTGGCCGAGAAGAGGGTGGGTTCCTCGAAGGCGACGGCGACGAGTTCGCGCAGCTCCTCGCGGGGCATCCGCGTGATGTCCCGGCCGTCCAGGGTGATCCGGCCGGACGTCACCTCGTGCAGGCGGGGGACGAGCGCGGTGAGGGTGGTCTTGCCGGTGCCGGTGGCGCCGACGAGCGCCATGCTCTCGCCGGAGCGGACGTGCAGGTCGATGCGGGCCAGCACCGGGGGCGTGTCCGCGGGGGCGTCGGGATAGCGGAACTCGACACCGTGGAAACGCAGTCCGCTGTCGCCGTTGCTGTCGCCGTTGCCGTTGCCGTTGCTGTCGCCGACTCCGGCCGCGGGCAGGGCGGGCAGGGCGGGCAGGGCGGCGGCCGGGGCGGCCGTGCCGTCCGACTCCGGCGTCGCCCGCATGACCTCGAAGTACCGCTCGGTGGCCGTCGCGGCCTCCTGGCTCATCGCGAGGAGGAACCCGATCGAGTCGACGGGCCAGCGCAGCGCGAGCGCGGTCGACAGGAACGCCACCAGCGTGCCGGCGGACAGCCGGCCGTCGGCGACCTGGACCGTACCGAGGACGAGGGCCGCGCCGATGGCGAACTCGGGCAGGGTGACGATGACGCCCCAGATGGAGGCGAGCAGCCGGGCCTTGACCAGTTCCGTGCCGCGCAGCGTCCGGGACAGCTCGCGGAACGCCCTCGCCTGGCTGCGATGGCGGCCGAACCCCTTGATGATCCGGATGCCGAGCACACTCTCCTCGACCACCGTCGTCAGATCGCCGACCTGGTCCTGGGACCGCCGCGCCACCTCCGCGTAACGCCGCTCGAAGAACCAGCAGACGATCATGACGGGGACGGCGGGGGCGAGGAGCACCAGTCCGAGGGTCCACTCCTGGGCCAGCATGATGACGATGCCCGCGAGGATCGTCACGCCGTTGACCAGAAGGAAGGTCAGCGGGAACGCCAGGAACATGCGGACCAGCATCAGATCGGTGGTCGCCCGGGACAGGAGCTGGCCGGACGCCCAGCGGTCGTGGAAGGCGACCGGCAGGCGCTGCAGATGGCGGTACAGATCGGCCCGCATCCCGGCCTCGACCCCGGCCAGTGGGCGGGCCACCAGCCAGCGGCGCAGCCCGAACAGACCGGCCTCGGCGATGCCGAGCAGCAGCAGATACAGCGCCCCGAGCCAGACTCCCGCCGGATCGTGCCCCGCGACCGGACCGTCCACCATCCACTTCAGGATCAGCGGGAACACGAGCGAGAGACAGGAGGCGACGACGGCGACGACCGCCGCGCCGAACCATCTCGCCCGCACCGGGCGTACATAGGGCCACAGGCGCAACAGGCTGCGTACGGTCGAACGGTGGGGGTGGTCCTGGGCGGCTGCATCGGAGGTGGTCATCACGTGCGAGCCTACGTTTCACCACTGACAGTGCCCACCGAGTTTTCGGCGCGTCTGGACCGTCCGGAGTGCTTCGGAGCGGTCGTCCCGGGGGCTGCCGAGGGGGCGGTCGCAGCGCTGCTCCCGAGGGACGTCGCACGGCCGTATCAACCGATCGGACGATGCCGGTCCGAGCGCGACGGCCGATGCGACGGCGGCCCCTCGCCGCGACTCCCGGGGCATGCCGGTCATCGAGGTGAGCGGCCGGCTCGGCACCGGCTTCGGCGAGCTCCGCGGCGGCCGGAAGCGGCGCCTGCCCATCGCCCTCGCGCCTGTCGGCGGCCCGCGCGCTTCAGCGGACCTTCAGCAGCAGCACGGACCGCGCCGGCACCGTGATCGCCGTGCCCGCCCGGTGCGTGAGCGCGGGTGCCGCGGCCTGGTCCTCGCGCGAGGTGTCCACGACCACCTCGTACGCGGCGGCCCAGGGCGACCCCGGCAGCTCGAAGGAGGCCGGCCGGTCCCCGGCGTGCAGCACGGCGAGGAAGCTGTCGTCGACGACCGGGGCGCCCCGCGCGTCCCGTCCGGGGATGTCCCGGCCGGACAGATACATGCCGAGGGTCGCGGCGGGCGCGTACCAGTCCCGTTCCGTCATCTCGTCGCCCCGCGCGGTGAACCAGGCCAGATCGCGCAGTCCGTCGGCCGAGTGGGCCCGGCCGGAGAAGAACGCCCGGCGGCGCAGCACGGGATGCGCGTGCCGCAGCGCGATCAGACGGGACGTCAGCTCGAACAGGGCCCGCCAGCCGGGGTCGTCGAGCTGCGACCAGTCGACCCAGCTGATCTCGTTGTCCTGGCAGTAGGCGTTGTTGTTGCCCCGCTGGGTGCGCCCGAACTCGTCCCCGGCGACCAGCATCGGCACCCCCGTCGACAGGAGCAGCGTTGTCAGCAGGTTCCTCAACTGGCGCCGCCGCAGCGCCCGCAGGTCCTCGTCCCCGCTCTCTCCCTCCGTGCCGCCGTTCCAGGCCCGGTTGTCGTCGGTGCCGTCCCGGTTGCCCTCGCCGTTCGCCTCGTTGTGCTTGCGCTCGTACGACACGAGGTCGCGCAGGGTGAAACCGTCGTGCGCGGTCACGAAGTTGA
Organism: Streptomyces sp. NPDC059371; assembly: GCF_042751995.1. Lineage (NCBI taxonomy): Bacteria > Bacillati > Actinomycetota > Actinomycetes > Kitasatosporales > Streptomycetaceae > Streptomyces > Streptomyces sp. NPDC059371. Next base: position 20,773 of record NZ_JBHYXD010000011.1, read on the forward strand.
CGGAGGCGTACGGGCGCCGGCCGCCCCAGGCGTACAGGTCGCTCGACCCCGACAGGCGGTAGCCCAGATCCCGGACGTCGGGCAGCGCCCCGCGCCAGAAGTCCCGTACGGCGTTGCGGTAGCGGTCGTTCCACTCCGTCCACAGGGGCGGGAAGGCGCCGACCTGGTAGCCGCCGGAGCCCACGTCCCACGGCTCGGCGATCAGCTTGACCCGGCGCAGTACCGGATCCTGGGCGATGACGGCGAGGAACGGCGAGAGCATGTCGACGTCGTGCATGGACCGGGCCAGGGCTGCCGCCAGGTCGAAGCGGAACCCGTCGACGCCCATCTCGGTGACCCAGTAGCGCAGCGAGTCCGTGATCAGCCGCAGGACCTGTGGCTGCACGACGTGCAGGGTGTTGCCGCAGCCCGTGTAGTCGGCGTAGCGGCGGGCGTCCGGCTGGAGCCGGTAGTACCCCCGGTTGTCGATGCCCCGCAGCGACAGCATCGGGCCCAGTTCGTCCGCCTCCGCGGTGTGGTTGTAGACGACGTCGAGGATGACCTCGATGCCCGCCGCGTGCAGCGCCTGCACCATCCGCTTGAACTCGCCGACCTGCTGCCCCCTCGTGCCGGAGGCGGCGTAGCCCGCGTGCGGGGCGAAGTAGCCGATCGAGTTGTAGCCCCAGTAGTTCTTCAGGCCCCGGCGCAGCAGGTGGTCCTCGTGCGCGAACTGGTGCACCGGCAGCAGCTCCACCGCCGTCACCCCGAGGTTCACCAGGTGCTCGACGGCCGCCGGGTGCGCCAGTCCGGCGTACGTGCCGCGCAGCTCCTCGGGGATCGAGGGGTGCAGACGGGTGAATCCCCGCACGTGCAGTTCGTAGATGACCGAGTCCGCCCACGGGGTCTTGGGGCGGTGGTCGTCCGACCAGTCGTCGTCGTCCTGGACGACCACGCCCTTGGGGACGAGGGGCGCCGAGTCGCGGTCGTCGCGCACGGTGTCGGCGACCTGCTGCTGGGGCCAGTCGCGGACATGCCCGTACACCTCCGGCGGCAGGCTGAAGTCGCCGTCCACGGCACGGGCGTACGGGTCGAGGAGCAGCTTCGCCGGGTTCCAGCGGGCGCCGGTCCACGGGTCCCAGCGGCCGTGCACCCGGAAGCCGTAGCGGCGGCCGGGGAGCACTCCGGGCACGAAACCGTGCCAGATCTCGTGGGTGAGTTCGGTGAGCGGGACGCGGGTCTCGGTGCCGTCCTCGTCGAAGAGGCACAGGTCGACGGCCTCCGCGCCGCCGGCCCACAGGGCGAAGTTGGTGCCCGTGGTGCCGTCGGGACCGACCCGGAAGCGTGCTCCGAGCGGAGTGGGGGCACCCGGCCAGGCGCCGACGGGAGGCGCCGCGGGGTGCCGTGAGCCGTTCAGCGCGGGAGCGGCCGGCTCCGCCACCGGTTCCGCGGGCGCCGGTACGGCGGCGGGCGGTGCGGCGGCGGGCGGCCCCGCCGGGTCCGTGACGGTCTGCGCGGGCAGCCCGCCGCCCGCGGCGCGTCCCTCGTGGACCGCCTCCTGCTCGGGTGCGCTCGACACCGGTCAGCCTCCCACGGCTCGTGGAACGGCACGGAAAAGGGTGCGCGGCGTCCCGGCCGCGGCTCCTTGGCGCGTCGTCCTCCCCACTGTTCTGCCCAGAGCGTGGCTCGCACTCACGTTTCCCCGGAGGGGCGGCGTCGTTGGGTCCCTTGTGAAGCACGTACACACGCGCGCGCGGCGCGCAGGGGCCGCGCTGGCCGCCGTACTGACCTGGGCCGGCCTGCTGGCCGGAGCCTCCGGCTGCACCTCCGGCGGGATCTCGGACGGCATCGGGGAGGCGTTCGGCAGACCCCGGTCGCCCGAGGACGTCATCCACGTCTCGCCCGACGACCACACGAAGGGCGTACGACCGCAGGAGGCACTGCTGGTACGGGTGCCCGGCGGACGCCTGGAGTCCGTGAAGGTCGTCAAGTCCCAGGACGCCCGGGAGTCACCCGTACCGGGGCACATCAGCGCCGACGGCCTGTCCTGGAGACCGGACGACGCACGGCTCGCCCTGGCCGCCAAGTACACCGTGGACGCGGTGGCCCTGGACGGCGGCGGGCACCGTTCGGCACGGCACACCACGTTCACCACGGCAGTCCCCGACGAGCGGTTCATCGGGTACGTCACCCCGGAGGACCGCTCCGTCGTGGGCACCGGGATGATCGTCTCCCTGGAGTTCAACCGGGAGATCGAGAACCGGGCCGCCGTCGAACGCGCGATCCGTGTCGAGGCGCGGCCCGCGGTCGGGATCCGCGCGCACTGGTTCGGCGGCGGACGCGTCGACTTCCGTCCCGAGCACTACTGGAAACCGGGCACGAAGGTCACCGTTGCCCTCGGGCTGCGCGACGTCGAAGGATCACCCGGCGTGTACGGACTCCAGTCCCGGACCTTCTCGTTCACCGTCGGCCGCGACCAGCGGTCCCTCGTCGACGCCGGCGCCCACACCATGGAGGTACGCCGCGACGGCAACCTCCTCGCCACGGTGCCGATCACGGCCGGAGCGCCGAAGACGACGACGTACAACGGGAAGATGGTCGTCACCGAGATGCTCGAGGTGACCCGGATGAACAGCCGGACCGTGGGTTTCGGCGGTGAGTACGACATCCCCGACGTCCCGCACGCGATGCGCCTGACCGACTCCGGGACCTTCCTGCACGGCAACTACTGGGCGCCGGACGCCTTCGGCAACACCAACGTGAGCCATGGCTGCGTGGGCCTGCGGGACGTGAAGGGCGGCAGCTCCGACACCCCGGCGGGCTGGTTCTTCGACCGCAGTCTCATCGGGGACGTGATCGAAGTCGTGCACAGCAAGGACAAGAAGGTGGCCCCCGACAACGGACTCGGCGGCTGGAACATGGGCTGGCCGGAGTGGAAGGCCGGCAGCGCGGTCGACTGATCTTCGCTCCCCGGTGCAACCATCTTCGCGGTCGACGGTCCAAGTTGCGACGGAACGGTGACATTGACCTGACACGCAGCTCAAAACCGTGAGGTTAATATGCGCCAGTGATCGCGCGGGACGCGCTGGGGTGGGGGCCTGATCAGGCCTTGCGAGGGGAGAAAGACTGTGAACGTGCGACCGATATCGGGGGCGTCGGCAGGTGGACGCTCACGCGGCCGCAACAAGCGGTGGGCGGTGATCGTCGGCGGTGCGCTGCTGGCCGTCACGGCCTGCGGCGGTGGCGGGGGAACGGACTCGGGGTCCGGAGGGAAGGACAAGGACGGCAAGGGCAGCACCACCACGGAGAGCAAGCAGTCGGTGGCCGTCGTCACGATCGCGCCGAAGGCCGGCGCCAAGGACGTCGACACCAGCGGCACCCTCAAGGTCACGGCCAGTAAGGGCAAACTGGCCGAGGTCACCGTCAAGGACAACGAGGGCACGAAGATCGACGGCGAGATATCGGCCGACGGCAGCGGCTGGACGCCCGCCACACACCTCGCGGCGTCCACCAAGTACCAGGTACACGCGGTCGCGAAGGACTCCGAGGGCCGCACGGCGGCCGAGGACTCGTCCTTCACGACGCTGAGCCCGCAGAACACCTTCACCGGCAACTTCACGCCCGAGGACGGCTCCAAGGTCGGCGTCGGCATGCCGTTCTCGGTCCGCTTCACCCGGGGCATCACCAAGCCGGACGACGTCGAGAAGGCCATCAAGATCACGACCGAGCCGGCCGTCGACGTCCAGGGCCACTGGTTCGGCAACGACCGCCTCGACTTCCGGCCCGAGAAGTACTGGAAGGCCGGCACCAAGGTCACCGTGAAGCTGAACCTCGACGGCGTCGAGGGCCGCAAGGGCGTCTACGGCAAGCAGGCCAAGACGGTCTCCTTCACCATCGGCCGCGACCAGGTGTCCGTCGTGGACGCCAAGAAGCACACGATGAAGGTCATGCAGGAGGGCAAGGTCGTCAAGACCATCCCGGTGACCACCGGCAAGCCCGGCTACGCCACCTGGAACGGCCAGATGGTCATCAGCGAGAAGTTCACCGTGACCCGGATGAACGGCGACACGGTCGGCTACGACGGCGAGTACGACATCAAGGACGTCCCGCACGCCATGCGCCTGACCGGCTCCGGCACCTTCGTGCACGGCAACTACTGGGGCGGCGGCGCCTTCGGCAACTACAACGCCAGCCACGGCTGCATCGGCCTTCGGGACGTGCGCGGCGGCTACGACAGCGGCGTGCCGGCCGCCTGGTTCTTCAACCACTCGATGGTCGGTGACGTGGTGGTCGTGAAGAACTCCACCGACCCGACGGTCGACCCCGCCAACGGTCTCAACGGCTGGAACATATCCTGGGCCGACTGGACCAAGTGACGCCGATCGCGTGACCGTTCTCCACCGGGCCGGGGGTGCTGTGACTCAGCACACCCGGCCCGGTGCCGTTAACGGCCACTAACCTGCTTCCATGACTGTGCATCTCGAAGTGGCCGAAGGCGTGGGCATCATCCGCCTGGACCGCCCTCCCATGAACGCCCTGGACGTGGCGACGCAGGACCGCCTCAAGGAGCTGGCCGAGGAGGCCACCCGGCGGCCGGACGTCCGTGCCGTGGTGCTGTACGGCGGGGAGAAGGTGTTCGCGGCGGGCGCGGACATCAAGGAGATGCAGGCCATGGACCACGCCGCGATGGTCGTGCGGTCCAGGGCCCTGCAGGACTCCTTCACCGCCGTCGCCCGCATCCCCAAGCCCGTCGTCGCCGCCGTCACCGGATACGCGCTCGGCGGCGGCTGTGAACTGGCCCTGTGCGCCGACTACCGCATCGCCGGGGACAACGCCAAGCTGGGCCAGCCCGAGATCCTGCTCGGTCTGATCCCCGGTGCCGGCGGCACTCAGCGGCTCTCCCGGCTCATCGGCCCCTCCAAGGCCAAGGACCTCATCTTCACCGGCCGTATGGTCAAGGCCGACGAGGCACTCGCGCTCGGTCTGGTCGACCGGGTCGTCCCCGCCGACGAGGTGTACACCGCCGCGCACGCCTGGGCCGCCAGGCTCGCGCAGGGCCCGGCCATCGCGCTGCGCGCCGCGAAGGAGTCCATCGACGCGGGTCTGGAGACGGACATCGAGACCGGGCTGGCCATCGAGCGGAACTGGTTCGCGGGCCTGTTCGCGACGGAGGACCGCGAGCGGGGCATGCGGAGCTTCGTGGAAGAGGGCCCCGGCAAGGCGAAGTTCCTCTGATCCGTGCGCCGCGCCGGTCCGGGACACGGTGTCCGCCTCCCGGGCCGGCGCGGCCGCTCTCACCCTCGTCGTTCCCCCTCGGTCCACCCGCGGTTGACGCGGTGTCCGGCGGGCGTCCCTCGATGGGGCGCTTTATCGCAGGCTTAAGGCAGCCTTAAGCGAGCCTTGTCGAGAGGTGGTGGCGATTGCCCTCGGCGGGCCCGTTCCGGCAGGTCGGACGGGCTGTCGTCGGCTCCGAACTGCCGCTGGCATATGCCGATCGGATGGTGCGGAATGTCCCGTTCCGGGGGGTCCAATCCTCCGGAACGGCCCCGGAGGGGGCGCCGGACGGCCATGATGGGGGGCATGGCGGGGCTGGAGGGTATGGAACAGCCGCGGCGGCACGGAAGTGCGACCGCGGCGCGCTGGACACCTGCGGTCGAGGACGAACGAGCGCTCAAGGCACTGGAGTTGTTCGGCAATCCCACCGAGGGGGAGGTGCTGCTGCCGTCCCGCCCGGAGTCCGCGGCCACCGCGCGGCGGCTCGCCCAGGTCGTGGTCCTGCGGCACTGGGGCCAGTCCCCGAAGATGACCGAGGACGCGGTCTTACTCGTCTCCGAACTCGTGGGCAACGCCGTACGGCACACGGGTGCCCGCGTCTTCGGACTCCGGATGCGCCGCCGCCGCGGCTGGATCCGTATCGAGGTCCGTGACCCCTCCCGCGGCCTTCCCTGTCTCATGCCCGTCCAGGAACTGGACCTGAGCGGCCGGGGTCTCTTCCTCGTCGACAAGCTCTCCGACCGCTGGGGTGTCGACCTGCTGCCCCGCGGCAAGACCACCTGGTTCGAGATCCGCGTCGTCGACCGCTGACCCCCTCCGTCCGCCGGTCCGCTCCGTCCCCCGAGCCGCTCCGTCCGCCGGCCCGCTCCGTCCCCCGACCCGTTCCGGCCGGGCACGCGGAAGCCCCGGCCGCGTGGCAGCCGGGGCTTGCGGGATGTCGCGGAACGAATTGGGGTGTGAACCGCGCCACCGGCGACAACCGTGGCCCGGGTCAATGGGTGGAGGTCGCATCGCCGACTATCGCAGACCCCGCCCACTGATCCAAAAGAGGGTCCGCGCTCCGCTCGCGGTCCTCCGCCCGGCCCGGGGCACCCGCTCCGCTCCCGGGTCCCGCCGTCCCCGTACGGCCCGAACGCGGATGCGGTGAAGCGACCCGCACCACCACCCGGCCGGACCAATCGCCGGTTTTTCGGCCGAATCGCCCTTAAATGGTCCGGTGACCACGCCCGCCGAAGACCACGCAGCACCCGCCCCGCCCCGGCGCGCTGCCCTGCTCACGGGACTCGCGCTCACGGCAGGAACCCTCGCCGCCGGAGCCGGCGCGGGCTGTTCCGCCCCGCGAGCAACCCACTCGCACCAGCCCACGACGCCTCCGGCCGCGCCCAGCGCCCCCGCCGCCACGGCGACCCGCCAGGCCGCCGCGCTCGCCCCCGCCCCCCGCCGCTATCCCGCCCAGCCCCCCGAAATCACCCATGGCCCCCGCACCCACCCCTCCCGAGTGGCTCTCACCTTCCACGGCCAGGGCGACCCCGCCGTCGCGAAGGCGCTTCTCGGCGAGGCGGAGAGGGCAGGCGCCCGGGTCACCGTCCTCGCCGTCGGCACCTGGCTGGACGAGCACCCGGACCTCGCCCGCCGCGTCCTCGACGGCGGCCACGACCTCGGCAACCACACGCTGAGCCACGTCGACATCAACGCCATGACGGCGGCGGAGGCGGCCGCGGAGATCCGCGGCTGCGCGGACCGTCTCAAGCGGCTCACCGGTTCGATCGGCACCTGGTTCCGGCCCTCCCGCAGCCCCCGGGCCTCCCCACTCGTCCAACGCCTCGCCCGCGACGCGGGCTACCCGCACACGCTCTCCTACGACGTCGACTCCCTCGACTACACCTCGCCGGGAGCAGCCGCCGTCGCCCGCAAGGTACTGGCCGAGGTCCGTCCCGGCTCCGTCGTGAGCCTGCACTTCGGATACGCCGGCACGGTCGCCGCCCTCCCCGCCCTTCTGCACGAACTCGACCGCCGCGGCCTCGGCGCGGTCACCACCACGGAGCTGCTGAGCTGATGCCGACACCACCCTCCTCCCCGCGCCGCGTGCTGACCGCCGGCGCCGCCCTCACCACGCTCGCCCTCCTCGCGGGGTGCGGCGGTTCCTCCCCGGACCACGCCGGCCAGGCCCACGGGACCACCAAAGCGGCCGTCCGCCCCGCCCCGGTGAAGAAACCGGCCGTCCAGGGCCTGCCCGGCATGCCCCCCTTGCTGGACCCGGCGGACGTCTACGCCGCCGACCGTCCGGGCCGGCTCTCCCCGGTGGTCAAGGACTACCCGTCCCGCGTCTACGTGCCCAACACCAACTCCAACACGGTCTCCGTCATCGACCCGAAGACGTACAAGGTCGTCGAGACGATCCCGGTCGGCAACCAGCCCCAGCACGTCGTCCCCTCCTGGGACCTGAAGACCCTGTGGGTCAACAACGACCGGGGCAACACCCTCACCCCCATCGACCCGAAGACCGGCAAGGCCGGAAAGCCGGTCGACGTGCACGACCCGTACAACCTCTACTTCACGCCCAACGGCAAGTACGCGATCGTGATGGCCTCCCTCGACCGCGAACTCGTCTTCCGCGACGCGCACACCATGAAGACCGTCAAGACGGAACCGGTGAGCTGCTACGGCGTCAACCACGCCGACTTCTCCCCGGACGGCCGCTACTTCATCGTGTCCTGCGAGTTCAGCGGCGAGCTCCTGAAGGTCGACACCGAGCGGATGAAGGTCATCGGCCAGCAGAGGCTCCCGTTCCACGGGGCCATGCCGCAGGACGTGAAGATCTCCCCGGACGGCAAGAGGTTCTACATCGCCGACATGATGGCCGACGGCGTGTGGATCCTCGACGGCGACAGGTTCACCCGGCCGACCCTGCTGCACACGGGCAAGGGCGCCCACGGCCTGTACGTCAGCCGGGACTCGCGCGAGATGTACATCTCCAACCGCGGCGAAGGCACCATCTCCATCTACGACTTCACACAGAACCGGCTCACCGAGAAGTGGCGCCTGCCCGGCGGCGGCAGCCCCGACATGGGCGGTGTCTCGGCGGACGGCAAGGTCCTGTGGCTCTCCGGCCGGTACAACTCCGAGGTGTACGCGATCGACACCGGCACGGGTGAACAGATCGCCCGCATCAAGGTCGGCAGCGGTCCGCACGGCCTCGCCGTCTACCCCCAGCCCGGCCGGTACTCGCTCGGCCACACCGGCATCTTCCGCTGATCCGCGACGGCGCTCCGCCCGCTCAGCGGGGCAGGAGCAGCGCCTCCGCGCCCACCGGCCGGTAACCCGCCGCCTGGAACGCCCGCAGACTGCGGGCGTTCCCCGTGGCCACCTGGGCCCAGACCGGCTCGCCGGCCAGGTGCCGCGCCGCCGCCGCGAGCGCCCGGCCCAGCCCCCGGTGCCGTACCCCCTCGTCCACCTCCAGCGCGACCTCAAGACGGCCCCCGACCCCTCGTCCGAGGACCAGGACCCCGCCGTCGGCGGCCCACGCCCGTACGTCGTCGCGTCGTCTGCGGGACCCCGCGATCCGGGGGTGGGCCAGGCCGTCGATCTCCGTCAGCACGAGGGCCGCGGGGCCCGGGAGCGGGGCGGCGACGGACAGCAGATCGACCGTGTCGGTCGCCCGCCCCGTCCGCTCCAGGAACGCGGCGAGGAAGCGCGGGTTCATGGCCGCCGCGAGCGCGTCGCAGTCCAGGGCCCCCAGCGCGGCGCGCACCCAGCCCTCGTCCTCGTCGGTGAAGACGACGGAGTGCGCGGTGAAGGCGAGGACACCGGCATCGCGGGGGCGGTGCTGGCGTACGACGGTGGTGGCGCCGTCGGGCGGCGGGAAGACTCCCCGGGCCGCGCGGTCCAGAATGTCGCGCAGAGTTCCGGGCATGACCGTCCCCCGCCGCTTGAGTCTCCACCCACTGGAAGGGCCAGACTCGCAGACATGATCGACGACGGCACCGGACTTCTCACCATCGGCGAGCTGTCCCGGAGCACCGGCCTGAGTGTCCGCACCATCCGCTACTGGTCGGACGAGGGCGCGCTGCCCCCGGTGGCCAGGTCGGCGGGCGGCTACCGGCTGTACGACGCCGGCTCCGTGGCCCGCCTGGAGCTGATCCGGACCCTGCGCGAACTCGGGCTGGGGCTCGGCGACGTCCGCGCGGTCCTGGCGGGCGAGCGGACGGTGGCGGAGGTCGCGGCCGCGCACGTGGCCGCGCTGGACGCGCAGATCCGGTCTCTGAAAGTGACCCGGGCGGTGCTGTCGACCGTGGCACGACGTGGTTCGAGCGCACAGGAGACGACACTCATGAACAAGCTGGCGCGGCTCTCGGCCGCCGAGCGCGGACGCATCGTGGACGACTTCATGGAGGAGACCTTCGGCGGTCTGGACACCGCCGACCCCGACATCCGTACCCGGCTGCGGTTCGGCGTCGGCGATCTGCCGGACGACCCGACACCCGAGCAGGTGGACGCCTGGGTGGAGCTGGCCGAGCTGATCCAGGACCGCGGCTTCCGCGCCCGGATGCGCGAGATGATCGAGTTCAACGCGGCGGACCGGGGGCCGGACGTGCCGCCGGGCACCTCCCTGTGGTTCATGAGCCGGCTGGTGCACCTCGCGGGCGAGGCGCTGGAGCGGGGCGTCGGCCCCGGAAGCCCGGAGGCGGACACGGTGCTGAGCGGCCTGCTCGGCGACGCGGACCGGGCCTCCGTGCCGGCCCGCCTGGAGTCCGCGGCCCATGCCGAGGTGGCCCGTTTCCGGGAGCTGAGCTCCGTGATGCGCGGCCTGGACCCGCTGTCGGCGCACCGTGAGGAGTTCGCCTGGGTACTCGCCGCACTGCGCGCTCACCCGGACCGTTAACCTGACCTCCGTACACAAGGCAGTAACGCACGCAGTGATGCACGACGAAGGGGCGGTCGGTGGCCGACATCGAGGAAGCACGCAAGCAGTTCGAGCGGATCGATTCGGACGGTGACGGGTTCATCACCGCGGCCGAGTTCAAGGCCGCGCTCGCCCAGGGCGGCGACTGGAACGTCACCGAGTCGGTGGCGGAGGCCGTCATCGCCACCCGCGACCTCAACGGCGACAAGGTCCTCTCGTTCGACGAGTTCTGGATCCACCTGAACAAGTGACCCGGAAAGGGGGGACCCGGCGCGGGTCCCCCCTTTGCGCGTCCCGGCGGCCCGCGACGGCCTTCCCGGAGCCCGATCACCCGGTCGCGTCTTCGCCCGTTCGCCCGTTCGCCGCGTCCGCGGAATAGGCCGCGCCGGACCGCAGTTGACGTCCCCCGACAGACGTATGCATGTGCATCGACTTCGGAGGGCATGTCATGAAGATCGGCATCATCGGCGCGGGCAACATCGGCGGCAACCTCACCCGGCGGCTCACCGCTGTCGGGCACGAGGTCTCCGTCGCCAACTCTCGTGGTCCCCAGACGCTGGGCGCGCTCGCCGAGGAGACCGGGGCGACCCCCGTCACGGTCGAGCAGGCGGCTCGGGGCGCGGACGTCGTGATCGTCACGATCCCGCTCAAGGCCGTGCCGAACCTGCCGGACGGCATCCTGGACGGAGCCGCCGAGGACGTCGCGGTCATCGACACCGGTAACTACTACCCCCAGCAGCGCGACGGCAGGATCACGGGGATCGAGGACGACGGCCTCACCGAGAGCCGCTGGACCGCCCGGCAGATCGGCCATACGGTCGTCAAGGCGTTCAACGGCACCTACGCCCAGGACATCCTCGACCGCGCCCGCCCGGCAGGCGACCCCGGCCGCATGGCCCTCCCGGTGGCCGGCGACGACGAGGCGGCGAAGCGGCGCGTACGCGACCTCATCGACGAGATCGGCTTCGACACGGTCGACGCCGGTGGCCTGGACGACTCCTGGCGCCAGCAGCCCGGCACCCCCGTCTACGGCCTCCAGGAAGGCCGCGACGCGGTGACGAAGGCGCTCGCGGAGGCGTCCCCGGAGCGCGCGCCGGACTTCCGCGGCTGAGCGGCCGGCCCGCCACTCACGCTCACCGGTCCGCCGCGCACGCTCACCCGACCGCGTGGCTCAGCGCGCCGACCGGGGTCTTCGGAGCGTGCGGGTAGACGGCGGACCGGTGCTGGAAAGAGAGGATCTTCGGGTTCTGGACGACTCCGTCACGGATCTCGATGGCCTTGCGGACCGTGATGTCGGCGTCCCACGCGGCGGGGCCGCTCATGACCTTGCGCAGGTAGGGGAGGAGCGCCTCGCTGATCTCCCAGGTGGCGGAGTTCCACAGATGGGACGGGCTGTGATCCACCGCGTAGTAGTGACAGCCCGCTCCGACGGTGGGCATGGGCTCGCCGAAGGTGGTCGGGCGGGCCCATGCGAAGCCCATTCCCTCGTCGCAGGCGACGTCGATGAAGAACGTCCCCGGCCGGAACAGGGCGAGTTCCTCGTCGGTGACGAACATGAGCGGCGCGTCGGTGTCCTGCAGGACGCAGTTGACGATGATGTCGAACCCGGCCAGGTACTCCGCCAGCGGTACGGGACCGGCCGGAGTCGCGGCCTGCAGCCGGGCGGGAGCGCCCGGCTCCTCCGCGAAGTGGCCCATCACGACCGAGGGCATCGGTGAGGCCACCGCCGCGGCGGCGCGCTGCGTGAGCACCGTGACGTCGGAGACCCCCATGGCGCCCAGGCCCGTGACCGCTCCGCGTGCCGTGGCGCCGAAACTGATGACCGCCGCGCGCAGGCGGCGCCCGTAGCTGCCGGTCAGCCCGCCGAGCTGCAGGGCGTGCAGCACCGAGCAGTAGCCCGCGAGCTCGTTGTTCTTGTGGAACACATGGACGCTGAAGGCGCCCGTGGAGGTCCAGTGGTTCATGGCTTCCCAGGCGATCAGCGTCAGCCGCCGGTCGATGCCGATCTGGGTCATCTTCTCGTCCTGCACGCAGTGCGGCCATCCCCACAGCACCTGGCCCGCGCGCAGTTCGGCGAGATCGTCGTGCAGGGGCTTGGGCAGCAGCAGGATGTCGCACTCGGCGACGAGTTCCTCGCGGGAGCGCAGCCCGGCGACGAGGGGACGCAGCGCGTCGTCGGCGACGCCGAAACGCCGGCCGTAGCCCCGTTCGAGGAAGATCCTCTCGCGTATGTCCGGGGCGATCCGGTCGAGGTGGCGGGGGTGCAGCGGCAGCCGGAACTCGTTTTCCTTGCGGGAGGAGGCGACTACTCCGAGACTCATCAGACTCATGTGGGGCGGCTCATTTCCTGCCGGACGTGAAGCGCTCCGGCCTTGCCGTTCCCCGAGGGCGACGCCGCGATGGATGGCGGCGTGCGAGGTGCGCTCGGTAAACCAACCGTACTCCGGTCCCGGACGGCGGCGGACCGCCGAGCGCTAGGTCGTGTCCGCAAAGTCTCGCCTGCCCGGCGACGCCTGGCACGCTCCCCCAAGCTCTTCGAGCAGGGGGGACCCCCACTCGCCGCACCGGCCCCAGACCCGAGTACATCCAGTACGCAGGCCTGGGGCCGGCACGCCGAGAGCACGCTCCCCCGAGCTCTCGGCTCCGCTCGAGCAGGGGGACCCCCATGACGCCGCCGGGCCCGCCCTCCGGACGGCGGCGGACCGCCGACCACTAGGCGCCGCCCGCCCACGCGCGCAGGGCGGTCTCGCTCTCGAAGTCCGCGACGTCCCGGTCCACCGGCTCGGAGGTGTACTGGTGGAAGCGCCACTTCGCCCGGATGCGCGGTTCGCCGGCGGTCACGTAGTCGGCGATCCACAGGCCGTCGCCGGCGTACGAGGTGGTGTCGACGTTCAGCCAGAAGTCCCGGTTCGTGTAGAGCACCACGCGGTTGTCCGGGCGGAGCTCCTTCACCCTGCGGATGAAGCGGTCCTTCTCCGCGTTGCTCGCGTGCGTGCCGTCACCGGTGGTCTCCCAGTCGACGGCCAGCAGGTCGCCCGCCCTCTCGGCGGCCTTGCTCACGAAGTAGGCGGCCTGGGCGGAGATGCTGCCGGGCCACAGGAAGTGGTAGAGGCCCACGACGCAGTCCGCGTCACGGGCGGTCCTCACCTGCGCGGTCAGTTTCGGATTGACGTAGGAGCGGCCTTCCGTCGCCTTGACGAAGACGAAGGAGAGGCCGGCGGTGCCGTACGCGGACGGCTGGTAGGCGCTGACGTCGATGCCTCGCAGCATGGGGGGAGCCTCCGTGCGTGGGGGGACGGGTCACCGGGGCGCTGCCCGGTGACCGTTGCCCGGCGGCCGCGGGGAACGGCCACCGCTGTCCAAGGGCGGTCCGTCGAGGGACAACTGCCTTTGTGGTTCCCGCACTTCGCCCCCTCCACGCTCGCACGTGTGACCGGCACCCCGCGCCGGTCCGCAGGCGCTCTCCCACGCCGGGCCGTCACCCGACGGGCCGGCCCCTCGGGCGGTCGAAGACGGCCGAAGAAAATACAGCACCGCGGGCAGGCTCCGACACGGGCGGAAGTACCAGTCGCGGAACAAAGTGCGGGGACCATCGTCCTATAGTCACCGGACCCCACGAACCGTCAAATTGGAGACCACGGCGAGAAAACGCGCAAAGGTCATGACGGGAGTGATCGTGTCCGCCCAGATAGCAATTGATCCCGGCCGCTTCAGCCAGTTCGGTGAAGCCACCGGAAGCACCTTCTGTCTGATCACGAATTCCGAGCTGGTGGATCGGATCGAAGTCGTCCAGACGGCACCGTACCGGGAATTCCTCACCATCACGCTGGACGCCGGCGACCGGTTCGAGGAAATCCTCGAGAAGAGGATCCCGGAACCCGCGCACGTACTCGTGGTCTCGCCCCACAGGTTCTTCGAATCACCGGACCCCGATCTCGTCGGGCAGCGGAAGATCATGGGAATGGCGTGCAACTCGACGCCGACCGGTCTCGACGAGATCCGGCACTTCCTCGGTGTGATGGAACGGACCTCGGCGGCCGAGCAGGCGGCGTTCTGCGACACCTTCTTCGAACTCGCCGAGGACTCCGACCAGCTCGTGTACGTCGACCCCGTGCACGGCACCCGCGCCACCCTCGACCATCTGCGCGAGGGCCTGGTGTGGAACCAGCAGGCGGGACCGCTGGACTGGGGCGACCAGCAGATCGTCCCCTCCGGCGAGATCAGCGTGCTGCCCGTCGAGATCAGGGAGTTCGACGAGGCGCTGAAGCTGCCCCTGGAGGGCGAGATCACGCTGCGCGGCTACCCGATCCTGCACAACGGCACCCCCTCCTTCTCCCGGACCGACCAGGCCCGCATCCACTCACAGCTCTGGGCGATGCACGACAACGCGATCAAGGCCACCGTCGAGGACGGCAGGATCACGCGCCTTCAGGCACTGGACGCGGGAGCGGCGCCGGCCGTCGCGATGCTGGAGCAGATGTTCGCCGTGGACTCCCGGTACCGGATCGTCTGGGAGATCGGCCACGCGCTCAACACCTCGCACGACATCCTGCCCGGCAACCACGCCATGAACGAGGTGTACGGCGGTACCGAGGGGTGCCTGCACTTCGGCCTCGGACTCACTCCGTACACCCAGTACCACCTGGACATCATCTCTCCCGACACCCGCGTGCTGACCAGCAATGGAGTCGCGGTGATCGGCCACCCGGACCACCCCACCGTGGAGAGGGTCGTGCCCCTCGCATAGCGGGTCACGACCGCCCGGCCGGGGTGAACGCAAGGAAATCAACTCAACAGGAGGTGACTCCCCATGAAGAAGATCAAGGTGCAGAAGAACCGCAACTACCTGGGCACGCTCCTGGGCTGAGTACCGACCCGCGGCGGGGCAGTGATCATGCCCCGTCGCGGGGTTCCCATTTCCTCTCGTGAGGTTCCCGTATTTCTCTTCCAGGGAGTGCTCCGTGCCACCGCTTGACATCACGACGAGCGACTTCGACCAGTTCGGCCGGCCGGCCGGGACATTCTGTCTGATCACGAGCGAACAGCACGGCGACCTCGTTTCCCTGCGTTCCGGCGACGGATATTCCCATGTGCTCCCGCTGACGCTTCCTCCCGGCACCCGTCTGGGCGAGCTGATCGAGCGGAGCGTCCCCGCGGACGCGCACGTGCTGGCGGTCTGCCCCGGGCGGTTCCTCGACTCGCCGACCGAGCGGGAGCTGGGCGGCCGCAAGCTGGCCGTGCTGCCGGCCGGATCCACGCCGCTGACCGACGAACACGTCCGCTACCTCCTGCGCACCGCCGCCCTCACCGACGTCGCCCGGCACGCCCAGGTGGCCGAGGAGTTCTTCGACCTGGTGGGCGACAGCGACCGGCTGACGATCGTCGACGACGTCTCCGGCACCGAGGCCGAGTTCGACCACACGGTCGGCGACTGCGTCTGGAACCAGCAGGCCGGGGTCCTGGAGGAGGGTGACCAGCAGATCTTCCCCTCGGGCAAACTGAGCGTGACCGCCGCCGAGATCACCACCTTCGAACCGGAGGCCCGGCTGCTCGGTCTCGACGGGGAACTGACCCTGCGCGGCTGGCCGATCGTCCACCGTCACCAGGACCCGGCCGACGGCGCCGACCAGCGGCGGCTGTTCGAAGCGCTCGCGCCGCTCGTCTCCAACGCCGTGACGCTGCGCGTCGCCGCCGGAAGCATCGAGAGCGTCACCCCGCAGACACCGGGGGCGACGTCGGCCGCCGTGGAGCTGGAGAAGCTGCTCACCGACGATCCGCGCTACCGCGTCATCTGGGAACTCGGCTTCGGGATCAACACCACCACGGAGATCATCCCGGCGAACTGCGGCCCGAACGAGGTGTACGGCGCCACCGGCGGTGTCGTGAACCTCGGACTGGGGATCACGCCGGCCACGCGCTTCGCCCTGGCCTTCCTCTGCCCCCGCAGCTCACTGGTGACATCGGACGGCACCGCCGTCCTCGGCGCACGCAAGGCGGTACGCCGCGGCCGGATGCAGCGCGTCTCCAGCGCGAGCTGCGGCTGCCACTGACCCCAAGGAGGGAAGCACGCCATGACGATCAACTCCGAACTGCGCAAGAAGGTCGACGCGGTCCTCGACACCTTCATCAAGGACTTCTACGAGACCGTCCCCTACGCCCAGCACCAGAAGAACGCCTCCGAGCTGAACCTCGACTACTACAAGCGGCACAACATCGAGACGATCCTGCGGCTGCGCCGCAAGCGGACCATCGACGCGCTGGCCATCAAGTACTTCACCAAGGTGGACCCCGTGCAGGCCAAGGCGTGGGCCCACTACACCGACGACGAGATGCTGCACGACCGGCTGTTCGCCGCCGACCTCGCCAAGGTCGGGGTCACCAAGGACCAGATCTACTCCACGGAACCCCTGCTCTCCACCAAACTCCTCACCGGATACCTCCAGTTCGGCATGGAGTTCGAGGACAGCCCGATGGCGCTGATCACCAGCGTGTACTTCGTCGAGTACGTCACCACGCGCACCCAGCCCGACTGGCTGGACAACCTGGGCGACGTCCTCGGCGAGGAGAACGTCAAGGGCGCCCGCGCGCACGTCAACACCGACCTCGACGACGACCACGACGACTTCGTGTGGCGCGTGCTGTCCACGCTGATCCACTCCGAGGACGACGAGCGGAAGGTCGTCGAGCACCTCCACAACGTCTACTGGCTGTGGAAGCTCTACTTCGTGGAACTGCACCAGCTCACCGTGCTCGGCAAGAGCGACGCCCAGATCCCGCTGCCCACCGCCTCCGAGGTCTGAGCGGGGCAGCGGTGGCCGACGACGACCGAGCCACACGGCCCGGCGGGCGGTCCGGGGTCGAGGTACTGGCCCTGCCGCCCGGCCGGGAGCTGCCGGGCGGGACCGAGAAATGGATCGTGGACGGTCTGGTCCTCGCCATGCCGGGACTCCACACCCGGCAGCTCTTCACCCTCCGCCGCGAGATGCTGACCGACGCCGAGTACGTCGTCGTCGGGGTGGACCGCGAACGCGACCGGGTCATCTCGCTGCTCACCTCGCGCTGGGCCGAGATCCCGTCGGGGCGGCCCTGCCTCCACATCATGATCCAGTTCGTGGGGGACGCGTACCGGGGTGCCACGGTCTTCAAGGAGAGCTGGGCGCTGCACTTCGCCCGGCTGCTCGCCGAGGGCCGTCCGTTCCCCGAGGTGATCGCCCTCAAGACGTACAACCCCGTGGTGCACTGCGCGATGGCGGCGTTCAGCGGCCATCCGGACATCGGCATGTACCCGGACCTCGCGGGCAAGGACGACAGCCAGAAGGCACTCGCGGCCGAGGTGGCCGCGGCGCTCGCCCCCCGGGCCGCGTTCGACCCGGCGCGCGGGGTCATCCCGGGCATCGGCCGTCCGCTCGACCTCTACCGGGAACGGCCGCTGAGCCATGTGCCCGAGGCCAACCGGTACTTCGCCGAGCACACGGAGCCGGGGGACCGGGTGCTGTGCCTGCTGAACGTGCCCACGCGGGCGGGGGCGCACGCGATCCTCACGGCCCTCGGGGTGCCGTTGCCCTCCGGGCGGAGCTGAGACCAGGCAGGCAGTCGGGCAGTCAGGCCCTCCAGGAACGCGAGGCAGCGATGGCGGACACATCGGACACATTTCCCCCCGACTACTCCCGGGCCCGGGCCGCCTTCCTGGGCGCCGCCGAGGAGGCGGGCGCGCGCCTGAGGACGTTCACCCTGCCGGGGCACCGCGGGCCCGACGGCGGCGAACTCTGCGTGGACACCGCATATCTGGGGCCGCCCGACCCGGCGAAGCTCCTGGTCACGGTCTCCGGGACCCATGGCATCGAGGGCTTCTGCGGTTCGGCCTGCCAGACCGGCATCCTGCTGGGGGAAGGCGTCGCGAAGGCCGCCGCCGGGCCCGGCACCGGTGTCCTGCTGGTCCACTCCCTCAACCCCTACGGCTTCGCGTACCTGCGGCGCGTCAACGAGGACAACGTCGACCTCAACCGGAACTTCGTCGACCACGCCGCCCCGCCGCACAACGACGCCTACGACGCCGTGCACCCCACCCTGGTGCCGGCGGACGCCGCCGCGTTCGTGCCCGGCGACCTGGTCGCGGAGCTCACCGCGCTCCGCGGCCGGCTCGGCGCGCAGCACCTCCAGGAGGCCGTGACCCGGGGCCAGTACCGCCACCCCGACGGGCTGTTCCACGGCGGACGTGCCCCGGTCTGGTCCCGGCGGGTGTTCGAGACGGTGGTCGCCGAGCAGATCGCCGGCGCCGGCCACGTCGGCTACATCGACCTGCACACCGGGCTCGGCGACCGCGGGGCCGGCGAGCCGATCTTCCGCGGCGGCCGGGACGCGGACGCCCACCAGCGGGCCCGCCGCTGGTACGGCGACGCGCTCACCGCCTCCGAGGAGGGCACGTCCTCCTCCACACCGATCGTCGGCAACACGGCGACCGCGGTGGCGGACGGCCTCGGTCCGGGCGGCCGGCTGACCGCGATCACCCTGGAGTTCGGCACCCAGCCGGGCCCCGAGGTGCTGGTGGCGCTGTGCGCCGACGCCTGGCTCCACCGGAACCGTCCGCCGGCCGACGCGGTCCGCTCCGGGCTCAAGCGGCTGATCCGCGACGCCTTCTGCCCGGCGGAGGACGCCCGTTGGCGTGAGCAGGTCCTCCAGCGGGCGCGCGAGGTCTTCGACCAGGCCCTCACCGGCCTCGCCGACGCCAAGCCGGGGGAGCCCGGCTGACCGGCCCGCGACCCCGCCCGTAACACCGTCGGGGGGGGCCCCCCGCCGGCGGGGCGGCGCCCCGGCCCCCCCCCCACCCCGGCCCCCGCGCCCCGCCCCGCGCGCCCCCCCCCCC